>CAXBLN010000117.1:0-11357 GCA_963976555.1 uncultured Gammaproteobacteria bacterium | reverse complement strand
CGAACCTGCGACCTGCCCCTTAGGAGGGGGCCGCGCTATCCAGCTGTGCCACCGGGACTTGGGCGGCGAAGTATAGCACCGGCAGCGGGGGTTTTTGAATCATCAAGGCCAATCCCTTCTTCCTATGACTTAGGCTAGAATAGCGTGACATATAAGAGGCAGGAATGGACTGGAACGAATGGACAGCGGAATAGTATGGACGTGTCGGCGCTTCGACGAATTGAGCACAGAAGATCTCTATCGGATCCTGCAACTGCGGGCGGAGATTTTTATCGTGGAGCAGGACTGCGTGTATCAGGACGTAGACGGTTTCGATCAGGAGGCCTTGCATGTTATGGGACAGGTGCCAGATATCGAAGGGCCGCAGCTCGTCTGTTATAGCAGACTGATTCCGCCGGGAATCAAATATGAGGGAATATCGATCGGCCGCGTGGTGACGAAGGAATCGTCTCGCGGAGGAGGCAATGGCAGGGCGTTGATGATTAAATCCATCGGTTTCTGTCGAGAACACTGGCCTGATAAGGCGATCACCATATCGGCGCAGCAGTATTTAGAGAAGTTCTACATTGAGCTTGGGTTCGGGACTGAGTCCGAACCTTATAGCGAAGACAATATCCCTCACATCCGCATGCAACTTAGTCCTTAGATACTTAGGCCTTAACACGCCTAACCACTTCTTCAAATGTGTTTAATGCCTGCGCATTCGATGCGGGTCTCACTAAGCTAATTGTCGCTATCGAAAGCGACACCAGAGCGAAGCCCGATACGATCTCATAGAGATCGAATGGACACCGCTCAGGCTCTATCATATTACGACTGTTACGGGGCCTACTATCATGCCTACTATGGCTGAGATGGCCGTCATCTTGCGCCAGGGCAAACTGAACACGACAACTGGCCAAATGTTCCGCCGAAGCCTGCGCAGGCGTAGCTCACCAGATCGACTACCCTGGCCTCTGAGTCACTCGCGATGAAAGTGTCCAACAGTGCTATCGCTATTTCCGCGGTGCGTCGAAACTCATAGCCGCCTACACCGAGCTTTCCCGGCAAGCATGCCTGGCACGCGGGAGATGTTAGGACGTAAAACCTTGACCCATGCTAGCCAATGGCGAGTTCAACGGGAATAATCGTTGCGCTCGTTCGGATCCTCACTTAGATATTGGATGAACTCCCAATCCAGGCCGTTGTCGTCGATGTAGTAGACTCGGCGCCGATGCGGGTGTTCATCGAGTGAACTCGCATCGCTGGGCTCTATACCTGCGGCACGCAGCCGCTTGATAAGGGCCTCGACATCGTCGACTTGAAGCCCGATGTGACGGAGATTCTCCATGGGTTTAGCTCCAGCTACCTCGGTGAGGGCGATATAGTTGGTATCGGTGCCTATATGCATCCATCTACCATAATCTTCGGCGCTCCCCCCTCCCCTGGGCCTAAATTCTGGTATTGCCGCCTTCAAAAATCGCTCTGTAGCAGCTATGGAATCGACATTTACATGGATATGTTCAAGTATTTGCATTACTAAGTCCCTCGATTTGTCTAACATCCAAATATTAGTAAAGTTTTTTATTTACTATCTTGAGAAACATAGCCAATACCTTAAAGAAAGTAAATACTTTATTTAAAATGCCGATTAAGGTGATAATCCGGAATCAATTATTATCGAGCCAGCACCATGGAACTGTCTAAAACTCAGGATCTCATCATGCACCGCCTCAAGACGCGAGGTCCACAGTCGGTCAAAATACTCTCGAAACAACTAGAAATGACGACCATGGGAGTGCGCCAGCACCTCGCCGACCTGGAGAGCAAGGGGCTGGTTTCACAGACTCAGGAGGAACGACAAACCCGTGGGCGACCCGTGCATCTATGGAAATTGAGCGCACAGGGTCATGGCCGCTTTCCCGACACTCACTCCCAGACCACTTTGGAGCTAATCGACGTCATTCGCACGTCCCTCGGTGAGGACAGCCTAAATCGGCTCATCGATGAGCGCAGCTCTATGATCGAGGCCAGCTACAAGGAACAGTTGGCTGAGGCCGAGCCGGGCCTGCAGCAGCAGATCGAGTGCCTGGCACGACTGCGCAGCGAAGAGGGCTATATGGCCGAAGTACGGCTGCTGCCCGATGGCTGGATGCTAATCGAAAACCACTGCCCTATTTGCAGCGCGGCGACCAGTTGTCAGCAATTCTGCAAGTCCGAGCTAGACATTTTTATACGCCTGTTCGAAAACAAGGCAACGGTGGAGCGAACCGATCATTTGCTGTCCGGCGCAAGGCGCTGCGCCTATAAAATCGTGGCGCTTGACACCTAAACGCAAAAATATCAACACGAATTCTGCTATAGTGTGGCGCTTCGTCCCCCAGGGCCGCGACGGCCAGAAGCAAGCCGAGTAATTATTTCGAACTATTCCGAACAACTATGAAATCTCTCCCTGCAAGAATCCTGCTTTCAATCGCGCTGCTGATGACGCTAGCGCTTGTCGTGGCACCGAAAATTATCGGCCTTGGCATTGAGCAGGCAGCAATCAATAGTGTGCTGGAGCTGATACCACCGGAAGCGGAGAGTCAGCTGGAGATTCGCCGCAACGAATTTACTGAGGGTTGGTTCCGTAGCTCCGCCAAGCTAGAGTTCCTCTATATGCCGATTGGTACCGACGCTGTGGCGCTATCGATGGATTTCGAGATAGACCACGGCCCCCTGCTAGTGACAGCAGACGGACTTCGCATAGGACTGGCATCCGCAAACATCACCCCTGGTATTAGAAACGATCTATTCGACGTCGCGATAGCGGACCTTGAGTTTCCAGTACCTCAAGTCACCCTCGACCTGCTAGTGCGCTTCGATCAATCATTGCTCTTAGCTATGGACATCAGCGCAGTCGACTACGACGGCAGCGATGGCGAAGTCAGCTTCGCCGGACTCAAGGCCAGCGCCAACGTCAATCCCGATCAATCGGCTCAGTTCGCGCTGCAGATGGGAGAATTATCTGCCACTGAGATTGCCGCCAACTCAAATATCGTCGTGACAGGGATGACGATCGAGAGCAGGACGGCAAGGATGAATGACATATTAGCCGCCAGCAGCGCCAAGCTGACCATCCCCTCCATCAGCAGCACCGCTCCCCTGCCATTCTCGGTGTCTGACATCAGTATCGATTGGGGATTGCAGGCCTCTACTACCAGCCCCGATAGCAGCGAGGTGTATCAGGCACTGAAGGTTGCTAGCATAGAGAGTGAAATCCCGATTAATGCACTCAGCTGGGATAGCGAAATCAAGCAGTTGAAGAACGAATTGCTCCGCGACTACTACCTGCTACTGAGTGAGATTCAGAACCAGTACAATTCGGATCCAGACGCGGTCTCCGCCGAGCTTACGGAACTTGGACAGGAGTTGCTCCTTCTTCTGATGCAGAATCCGCTTGAAGCGAACAACCTTATCGAACTGAGCTCCTATGGCGGAGATCACTCGGCGGACCTTCGTATCCAGTGGGCCGGGCTCAGCGACTTGAGCGACGTTGCCGAACTGGACATGAACGCCGCGATCTCAGCATTAAATATAACACTCGTCATATCACTAGACTTGGAAGCCGTCCTGCGCAGCCCGCTCGCGGGCCTGGTCGATCCTTATGTTCAACAGGGTTATCTGACTATCGACAATGGCAGAGTGATGGTCGAGGGAAGCCTGCAGGACAGCATTCTAAGAGTGAATGGCGATGAGTTACCGCTGGATCAGTTCTTCTAGAGTAGCATCACAGATCCAACCCGAATCGTTTTGAATTAATCAATCACGAGCCTGAAAATAGTATGTCGCAAAGACCAAACAAGCATTCTCAGAATAGCGAATCAGATCATTCGCCACGCAAACTCTACTCGTACCCGAAATATTGGGCAGAGTGCTTCGACACGGCACCCTATTTGCCTATGTCTCGAGACGAGATGGATCAACTGGGATGGGATAGCTGCGACATAATCATCGTCACGGCCGATGCCTACGTCGACCACCCCAGCTTTGGCATGGCTGTAATAGGACGTTTGTTAGAGGCACAGGGCTTTCGCGTGGGTATCATCGCGCAACCTGCATGGGATAGCGCCGATCCATTCAAGATACTTGGCAAGCCGAATCTGTTTTTCGGCGTCACTGCCGGTAACATGGACTCATTGATCAATCGCTACACCGCCGATCTGCGCATGCGTAGCGACGATGCCTACACCCCCAACGCCGAGGCCGGAAAAAGACCTGATCGCTCGGTAATCGTCTACAGCCAGCGTTGCCGAGAGGCCTACTACGACACTCCCATTGTCATCGGCGGCATCGAGGCAAGCCTGAGACGCATAGCGCAATACGATTACTGGAGCGACAGCGTAAGACGCTCTGTGCTGATCGACTCGAACGCGAATATATTACTGTTTGGAAACGCCGAACGAGCCTTGGTAGAGGTGGCCCATCAATTGGCTGCGGGCAGGACTACAGATGACCTGGAATACCTGCGCGGTACGGCGCGCGTTCGAGCCGAAGTGCCCGAGGGATGGACCGAGATAGACTCTACGCGCATAGACTGGCCCTCAAAGATAGATCAAATACCCAATCCCTATGACTTCCATGACAAGAAGGACGTCGATGGCGCGGCAGCACAGACAAATAATGCCGAACCATCGACACAGGCCGTGCGAATAATACCTCTGCCGCTGCAGCGCAAGGAGAAGTTTGAAGAGGAAACCAGCTACATCCGTCTGCCATCATTTAGTAAAGTGACAAATGACCCTGCCTTGTACGCCCACGCATCTCGGGTATTGCATCAGGAGGCGAACCCCTACAATGCAAAGTCCCTGGTGCAGAAGCACGGCACGCAGGAAGTCTGGGTCAACAAGCCGCCTATTCCGCTGGAAACCGATGAGATGGACTGGATCTTCGATCTGCCCTATCAGAGAAGACCACACCCATCCTATGGCGACGCGCGAATCCCTGCCTACGACATGATCAAAACCTCCGTAAACATCATGCGTGGCTGTTTCGGCGGCTGCACCTTCTGTTCGATCACAGAACACGAGGGGCGCATCATTCAGAGTCGCTCAGAGGACTCAATACTGCGCGAGATAGAGAAAATCAGGGATCAGGTTCCCGGGTTTACCGGAACGATCTCCGACCTGGGTGGTCCGACGGCCAATATGTATAAGCTGAACTGCAAGTCACCGAAGATTCAGAAGACCTGTAAGCGCCTCTCCTGTGTCTACCCAAACATCTGCAAGCACCTGAACACGGATCACAGCCCAACCACTCAGCTCTATCGTAAAGCGCGAGCCATTCCCGGCGTGAAACGGGTGGCTATAGCCTCGGGACTGCGCTATGACCTCGCACTGAAAGACCCGGAATACGTGGAAGAGTTGGTCACCCATCATGTGGGTGGCTATCTGAAGATTGCACCCGAACACAGCGAAGACAAAACGCTCTCGAAGATGATGAAGCCCGGCATCTCCGCCTACGATGAGTTCAAGGTTCTGTTCGATAAGTTTTCGAAGAAGGCTGGCAAGGAGCAGTATTTAATTCCCTACTTCATCGCCGCGCACCCGGGGAGCGATGCCGAAGACATGCTAAACCTCAGCCTCTGGCTGAAACAAAGAAATTTCAAACCGGATCAGGTGCAAACCTTCTATCCCTCACCGATGGCGCTGGCAACGGCCATGTATTACTCGGAGCGGAATCCGCTGGAGAAAGTGCGCTACAAGAGCGAGAAGCTAAGCATATGCAAGGACATCGATCAGCGCCGCCTGCAGAAAGCGTTCCTGCGCTATCACGACGAGAAGAACTGGCCAATGCTGCGCGAGGCTCTGCACGAACTCGGCAGAGCCGACCTGATTGGCGATGGTGAAAATCATCTGATTCCAAAGGCCAAGCCAAAACACCTTCAGAAAAGAGTGACTCGGCGCCGTCGTTAACACGGCAAAAGAACAGTACTACCTACTCGAAAAGGAAGGGCCGTCAGGCGGCGAGGTTCGCAGCACTCTAACCAATGTTATGAGGCAGTTTCCAAGCGCAGCCTAAACCCGCACTTCCAAATTAATCTCTTCGAGGATCACTAGCCTCTCCGCCAGCTCATCTGTTGCCGGCAGCTTCCTGAGTATCAGTTTCTTACGTGTATCGTCGCGATAGCTGGGCGACCTATAGGCCAACCAGAAATGCACCTCGACACTTTGCGCGTCTTCATTAACTACCTCAAAGTCCGAAACCTCGAGACTTATCTGACTCGCATTTCCTATTACGCGCTCTCTGTTGCTTCGCCATGCGGACCTACTTCGGTGGTAGCGCGGGACAAACTGGGCATCGTAGCTAGCAAAATATTGCTCGAGGTCTTGATCCTGCCAGGCCTCTACCCAGAGCTGCACCATCGCCTGTGCCGTCCCAGCCCGCGAGCTTGCAGATTCACTTTGAACTCTAGCACCTTCGAGAGCTGACTCCTCTGAGGCGGCGCGACGATCATTCTCCGAATTCACGGGCACAATTTCATCGATCTCTTCCTCATCTAAGGCCAGCATAGGTCGAGTAAGCGTCACGTTCGCGATTTGCAGGCGATCACTGACGGCTGCGGCCTCTTCGGTTGCAGGCGATACCGGCTGAGCGTTAGTTATTGCCACTGCTGTTGCTAACTGCTCAAACTCAGGCTCGGTGATGGCCTCTTGCGCAATGCCTCTCTCCTGAGCAGTTACCAGGGCAAGGTTGGAATCGGAAATCGCTACTGTCTCTTCGATCTCGGGCTCCTCCACTATTGACACGTCCGCCATCTCGGTCACCACTGCGACGGACGCCGGCTCAGACTGAACATTGATTACATCGACACTCACGGCACTGCTACTCGGCGATGCTACGCCGCTGCTACCGACTGAGCTTATCTCGTCCGCGGCAAAGGGCGAAGTGCCAAGATTGCCGGCAGTGGACTCGACGGATGATCCGACGCTGATACTCGGTGTCTCCTCGATTGCATTCTCAGCCGGGTTGAGCTGCCGCATCAATAAGGCCAGTGATGCGATGACGATTACGGCGGCGACCGGAGCGAGTAACATACGTCTATTACCCTCTGCGTAGCCACTGCTGGACACTGGCTGTTCGGAATCGGCGCTGCGGATCGCGCGCTGCAGGTCATCCTTTGTAACAGATGTCAGCTCCGTATTTTCTTGCCTGATCGAGAGGACCAGCTGACACAGTGAATGAGCTGGCCCGGGGAAACCCCGACAGGACTTGAAAAACTGATTTTGCGCGGCGGGCTCAAGCTGCAAACCAGGCATTTCCATTTTCTGGAGAAATGCCTGCAGGAAGTGCGAAGTCGTCTCCGCGTTCATCGGCTGCAGCAAGAAGTTATGAGACACATGATGTAGCAACGGTGTGAATTCTTTCTTTTTACTCAGCCGCTTCTCAAGTTCCGGCTCTCCGCAAAGCACCAAATTAATGACGCGCTTCTGCTGCACCTGCACACCGGCGAGGCGGTAAATCTCGATTAGAGTTATATCACTTAGTTGGTGGGCATCGTCGAAAATGAGGATCAGCGGTTTGCCAGACTCTTCGACCAGAGCATCTTCCAAATAGCGCAACATATTGAAGGAATCCGGGATATCCAATTCCTTCGCCAGAATGCTGCGCAGCATGTCCGGCGATTCGACCGCGTAGTCGAAATAGATAACCCGATAGTCCTTGTGCCGCATGAATTGAGCCAGCTTTTCGCAGACGCCGCTCTTACCCGTTCTTGGCTGACCGATAAACTTTACGAATGCTTCTGAGCCCGACAGCGCCGAGTGCAAGCCATGCATGGCCTGCAAATAGGGTCCATCGCTGAAATAGAATGGTTGTCTGCTCACGTTAATCTACTTTACAAAGAGTTGATCGAGTTTCCGATTTAGAATAATTCATATGCCAGGAGTTATGTTTTTATCTAGCGAAGAATCAAAATCAAGATTCTTCGCTAGATTCTACTTTCTTCAGCTGAGCCTCGAGTTTTTTCTCGTTATCCAGCCGCCATTCTATGTTCGATAAGATGCCTCTCAGAATATTCATCTCCATCACATCGATACGAATGCGACTAAACAGGCGACGCATTCGCGGCATAAGCTGTCGCGGATTTTCCGGATCATGAAACTTGATAGCCGTCATCACACGCTCGAGATGCACATAAAAATGCTCTACTTGCTCACCGTTCGCCTTCTCCTGATCCCAGAATTCATCCTCGCCTACTACGGGCTGCGCATCGAGGGCCAGCGCGGCCTTGCGCAGTTCGTAGCACACAACCATGACGGCGGCGGAAAGATTCAGAGAGCTGTAGTTTGGGTCGGCCGGAATCTGCACATGAAAGTGACACAGCTGCAGTTCCTCATTGTTCAGGCCGGCATCTTCGCGACCGAAAACCAGCGCAACCTTGTTCGTGCCCGCCTCCTTCACTGCCTTCTGCCCACACTGCTCTGGCGATACCATCGGCCAGGGAATATTGCGGGAGCGTGCACTGGCACCAATGACCAAACCACAATCTTCTACCGCCTCTTGCAGGCTAGAGACAACCCGAGCGTTGTCGAGAATATCTACGGCTGAGACTGCCCTTCCCACTGCCACGCCACTAGGAAAATCCTCAGGCTGCACCAGGGTTAACTTACTGAGACCCATATTTTTCATGGCACGGGCGGTTGCTCCGATATTGCCGGGATGGGAGGTATTGACCAGAACTACGGCGACCTGACTGAAATCAAACATGCTGCATTCGCTACTTAGTGTCCAAAGAGCCGCGAATTATAGCAGGATAGAATCGCCGTCGCGGGCTAACAGAGGGTAAATTCGGGCCGGATGGCCGCTCATCGCAATAGTTTCCTCCTGCTTTCTATTGTTTGCTATCATAGCCCCAAAATTCGGTAGCTGTGGCGCTTTCAGGCAGGCGCGCGAGCGATTCCCCAAGAATCCTACAGATCCGCATCCGACGGGCTTGTCATCTAGATCGAAGCCCCCGACATTCACTAGCAGGTCAAGCCTGTTGGCAAGTTCAGGAAGTTAGCAATGCACCCCTTGTTAAACATCGCGCTTCAAGCCGCCTTAGATGCAGCCGAGGCCATAGCACATAGCAGCGACCGCCTCGATAGAATTAAGATCATTAACGACGACCCAGCCAACTTCCTCACCTCGATGGATCTCGAGGCAGAGAAGACTATTATCTATCACTTGGAAAAGGCTCATCCCGAGCACAGCTTCCATTCTCGCGCCTCGGGGCTGAGAGAAGGCACCAACAAGAACACCGTTTGGCTAATCGACCCACTAATTGGCAATAGAAACTTTGCCACCGGCTACACCCAGTTCGGCGTATCCCTGGCCTGCCAGATCGACGGCGTAGTTCAACACGCGATCATCGTCTGCCCTCTATTACGGGAAGAGTTCATAGCAACGAGGGGTGCTGGCGCTCGTCTCAACTCTCATCGCATACGAGTGGGAAATCGCACAGAGATAAAAGGCAGCCTACTTAGCCTGAACCCGGACGGGCTAGCTCCGGATATCGCTCTTGGAATGCAGGCCGAATTCATGAGCGCTGGCGCGAGCCCGCGGATCTCAGGCTGTACCGCGCTGGATATGATACAAATAGCAGCAGATCGCATGCAGGGGGGCATTGCGGCCAACGAGAACAGGCTCACGCTTGCTGCTGCCAAGCTAATCTTGCAAGAGGCAGGCGGCTTACTCGGCAGCGAATCCGGCAACCCCGACCTGAGCGAGGCGAAAGAATTATTCTTCGGCAACCCGAAAATATTCAAGGAATTGAGCAAGCTCAGAAAAAAGATTAGCGGCTAACCCTAAGCAGAATGATTCTTTGCAACATTCTGTGTCAGCCGCAGTTGTTTTAAGAAACTACGGTATATTAATCGGTAAATTTGACACCTTTCAGAAGCTCAACTGGATAAGCGATATTTATGTCTTCGACTGGCAATAAGCACAGCTACAATCTTGCAGAAGGCCCTATACAAAAATCCCTTATTCGCATGACGACTCCAATGATCATTGGCATGATCATGCTATTCACCTTTAGCCTCGTCGACACGCTATTCATCAGCTTCCTCGGTACCGAGGCGCTCACTGCAATCAGCTTCACCTTCCCCGTTACTTTTACCATCATGAGCCTGGCCATCGGCTTGGGAATCGGCGCGTCGGCTGTCGTTGGAAAATACCTGGGCAGATCCGAATATGAAAAGGCGAAAGACGCTTCTACGGTAATCAACTACATCTCATTACTACTGGCGGCGGTCATCGTCTGCATCTGTTGGTTCTTCATGGATTCTATATTTCGGTTGATGGGAGCCAGCGAGACCCACATGCCAGCCATTCGCTCCTATATGGTCGTCTGGTTTCCTGGCAGCATCATGATCGTCTGTATCATGACCGGCAATAGCGTGCTGCGCGCCTGTGGCGACACGAAGACTCCCAGCATTTTGATGGCCGCCGCCGGTTTTATTAATGCCGTGCTGGACCCGATCTTCATCTTTGGCTTCGGTCCCGTGCCCGCGCTTGGAATTCAGGGCGCCGCCTGGGCCACGGTCATCGCCTGGGCTGTGAGTTATTTCTACCTAATGTATCTATTGGTAGTAAAGAAGGAATTGGTTAGCGGCACTCTGCCTAGCCGCCCGGTGATGCTTGCCTCGGGTCGCGAGATGTTGCGCATCGGAGTGCCAGCGGCTGGGGCGAACATGATGACGCCTCTGGCAATGGGCATCATGACCGCCATCGCAGCGGGTTTCGGCGACAACGTGGTAGCCGCATTCGGTGTGGGTGCCAGACTGGAACCGATTGCCACGCTAATCGTTTTAGCGATGTCTTCCTCGCTACCGCCGCTGATTAGCCAGAACTTTGGAGCGGGCAAGATAGATCGAGTGGAAGAAGCCTATCGCCTCTCACTCAAATTCATTCTGGGATGGCAACTTTTGGTTTACGGGGGGCTGGCACTTGGCGCTGGCGTTATCGCCTCAACGTTCTCCGATGATCCCGAGGTGATACAGACGATCAAGCTGTTTCTCTGGATTCTACCGCTAGGCTACGGCATGCAGGGCATCATCATCCTTACGAATTCCTCGCTGAATGCATTACATAGACCGATGACGGCGCTGTATCTCAGCGCGGCACGCTTCTTCGTGTTCTATGTGCCGCTAGCCTATGCGGGAAGTCAGATGTACGGCATACCGGGGTTCTTCGCAGGCGCTCTGAGTGGCAACATCTTGATGGCTGCCATATCCCTGCGAACATTCAATAAGGCCCTGACGGGAGAGCAGCAGATCTCGGCAGAGAATGCCGCCTGACTCGAAGCGCTGGGGAACCCGAGGCCGGGTTCGCCTAGCGCTTCTGGTTTCTTAACT
>CAXBLN010000116.1:0-11447 GCA_963976555.1 uncultured Gammaproteobacteria bacterium | reverse complement strand
GCATAACTGGCACGAACGGCAAGACCAGTTGCAGTCAGTTCATCGCTCAGGCACTCGCCAGTTCCGGTTTCCGCTGCGGAACGATCGGTACTCTCGGATATGGCATCTACGGTGATTTGAAAGAGACACAGCTTACGACACCGGACCCGGTATTCACACAGATGGCCCTTGCCGAGATGGTAGTCGAGGGCATCGATCCTGTTGTCATGGAGGTATCTTCCGTAGGGCTGCATCAGAAACGAGTGAAAGCTGTGAAATTCGATACGGCAATCTTCACGAATCTGACGCGGGATCATCTTGACTACCACGAGAGCATGGATGACTACGGTAGCAACAAGAAGAAACTCTTCACAAGTGAGGGCTTAAGTCGCGCGATTGTTAATCTCGATGATCCTTACGCGCTGTCGGTTATCAATGCCATAGCGCCCAGCGTGGAAGTGTTTACCTATAGCGTCGAGAATTCTGTGGCGACTGTCTACACTGAATCGCTATCTCTGACTCGGCATGGGTTCGAGGCTCGCGTGGTTACGCCGATTGGAGCGGGCGTTGTGAAGGGAAGGTTATTCGGAGTATTTAATGTAAGCAATCTATTGGCTGTTATCGCGACGCTCATTAATTACTTGCCGAGGAAAACAGATCTCACTATCGAACAGCTCTGTGAGCTGGTGTCGGGATTGGGTTCCGTCGATGGGCGCATGGAGATCGTTGGCGATTCGGCAGAGATTACTGTGGTCGTTGACTACGCACACACTCCCGATGGTTTGCGCAGCGCATTGCAGGGACTGAGAGGTCATTTCAGTGGCAGCATTTGGTGCGTATTTGGCTGCGGCGGGAATCGAGACAAAGGCAAGCGACCTATCATGGGAGAGATTGCCGAAGCTTTTGCGGACAAGGTAATCGTCGCCGATGACAATCCTCGTAACGAGGAGGGCGACGAGATCGTTCAGCATATCCTAAGCGGTATGAATGACCCTGAGCGGGCAATCGTGCAAAGGGATCGCGAAAAGGCTATTGCTTATGCTGTGGCTCATGCCGAGCCCGGCGATGTGGTCTTGGTAGCAGGCAAGGGGCACGAGACCTATCAGGATGTGGGCGGCAGTAGATTGATTTTCAGCGATGCTAATCAGGTTCGCCTGGCTCTGCAGGCTAGAGAAAAAAGTAGCGAGTCCTAAATTGATTAGCAGCATGACATTGTCTCTATTGGCTCAAGAATTGGATGGTGAATTACTAGGTGATGACGTGACGTTTACAAATATTTCCACAGATACGCGATCGCTTGAGAAAGGCGACCTTTATCTGGCGTTGGTCGGAGAGAACTTCGATGGAAATAAATTTGTCAAAGCGGCAGAGAGCGAAGGTGCCTGTGCAGCCTTAGTATCACGAGAGACCGATTCGAGCATTCCCGTGTTGCAGGTAAAGGATACCCATGTCGCGCTTGGGGCGATCGCCAGAATGTCACGGCAGCGCAGCACAGCTAAAGTGGTAGCGCTAACCGGAAGCCAAGGGAAGACCACGGTAAAGGAAATGCTGGCCTCGATTCTAAGCAACACAGGAGAGTGCTTGGCCACAGAAGCAAACCTGAACAACACGATAGGGGTTCCGCTGACGCTTCTGAAAATAGAAGAACGGCATGAATATGTAGTGATAGAGATGGGTGCGAACTGCGCTGGCGAGATTGCGTTCAGTGTCGCCGCCACCCAGCCCGATATTGCACTTATCACTAACGCGAGCCCGGCGCACATCGAGGGCTTCGGTTCCTTGCAGGGCATAGTCACTTCCAAGGGTGAGATTATCGACGGACTAAAGGATGGCGGCGTAATGGTGCTCAATGCGGATGATCCCCATGTGGATGCATGGGTTGCACGAGCTGCGGGGAAGAATATGGTCCGGTTCAGCTATGACAATGCTACCGATGACTCGCAGTACTTTGCATCCAACGTAGAGGATCGGGGCGACGGCACGAATCACTTTAAGCTGCATACGCCACAGGGTGTACGAGCCCTGAGTAGTCGCTTTCTTGGAAAACATAATATATTGAATGCCGCGGCAGCGACTGCGGTTGCGATGGAGGCGGGCGCCAGTCTGGACGATGTGGTGCTAGGGCTCTCGAACCTGGATCCGGTTGCAGGAAGGCTTTCGCGAGTTTCGGGTATCAACGGCTGCAATCTTATCGACGACAGTTACAACGCGAGCCCAGGTTCGTTCTTTGCGGCGATCGATGTGCTCGCTTCTCTGCCCGGTCAGAAAATCCTCGTCATGGGTGACATGAAAGAGCTGGGTATTGAGACGGATTCGGCACATAAGAGCATTGGTGAATACGCTTCGGCTGCAGCCATCGATGAGTTTTGGGCGGTTGGAGAAAAATCCCAGTTGGCAGTCGAGGCTTATAACGGAGCGGGCAGGTTTTTCGACGACAAGTCCTCGCTTATTGAAGCGATTAGATCAATTTCACATCCCGATTTGACTGTGCTGGTAAAAGGGTCTCGAGGGGCGAAGATGAATGAGGTTGTCACTGCACTTAAGATTGACGGAGAAACTCAATGTTAGTTTGGCTCTCAGACTACCTGATTCAGTTCGATAATAGCTTTTCTGTGATTCAATATATTACCGTACGCGGGATATTCAGCATTCTTACTGCGCTAGGTATTTCCCTAGTGATAGGCCCGTCGATGATTCGCCGCCTTAACTATCATCAGATTGGGCAGGTCGTTCGTGACGACGGTCCGCAGACGCACCTAAGCAAAGCCGGCACTCCAACTATGGGCGGGGCATTGATTCTTGTCAGCATCGCTCTAAGTACGCTCTTATGGTCTGATCTCGCCAATCACTATGTGTGGATCGTATTGCTCGTCACTATCTTGTACGGCGCTATTGGGTGGGTAGATGACTATAGGAAGGTGTTTCGGAAAAATACCGACGGATTGTCTGCCCGCTGGAAACTATTCTGGCAGACTTCGATTGGGCTAGGGGCCGCCATAGCCCTCTATTACACGGCGTTCAGCGCAGTAGAAACGAGTTACATAGTGCCCTTCTTTAAGGATGTGTCTATAGACATAGGTGTTCTCTATATCCTGCTCAGCTGTTTTATTATCGTCGGATTCAGTAACGCTGTGAATCTTACTGACGGCCTCGATGGACTGGCGATCTTGCCAACTGTGATGGTGGGCGGCGCGCTAGGCGTGATTGCTTATCTGGCGGGACATGTGGGGTTCTCATCCTATCTGAACATTCCCTATGTTGTGGGTTCCGGCGAGGTTGTGATCTTTGCTGGAGCCCTGCTTGGCTCAGGACTTGGATTCCTGTGGTTCAACACCTATCCCGCTCAAATATTCATGGGAGACGTTGGCGCCTTGGCATTAGGCGCCGCGCTAGCTGTGATGGCGATTGTCTCACGTCACGAGATAGTTCTCTTCATCATGGGCGGTATATTCGTAGCCGAAACGGCTTCGGTTATTGTTCAAGTTGCTTCATTTAAGTTGACCGGAAAACGCGTCTTTAGAATGGCTCCGCTGCATCATCATTTCGAATTAAAGGGCTGGCCAGAACCTAGAGTGATAGTTAGGTTTTGGATTATTACTGTCATGTTGGTGCTGTTTGGTTTAGCTACTTTGAAGCTACGCTAAACAGATAATGGAATAGGACTGGATGGTGACTGAGCTAGACGACCGTCTTACTGTAATCGTTGGGCTGGGAGGGACTGGTCTCTCCTGTGTGAAGTATTTCGCGTCTTTGGGCGAAAAGTTTATGGTTGTGGACAGTAGGGATGAGCCTCCTGGGCTCGCCACGCTGAAAGTGTTGTATCCCGATGTTGCATGCGAGCTAGGAGAGTTTAGGCAGGAAACTCTCTCGAAGGCAAAACAACTGGTGGTTAGCCCTGGAGTTAGCATTCTTAGCCCGGCGATAGCGGCGGCGATGGAAGCAGGGGTTTCCATTACAGGCGATATAGATATTTTCTCGAAGCAGGTGACAGCTCCAATAGTTGCCGTTACCGGCTCAAATGGAAAGAGCACTGTAGTTGCGATGTTGACAGAGATACTTAAGAAATCAGGAAAGAGTTTTGGCCTTGGTGGAAATCTGGATGGTGAAAGTTTTAAGCCAGCACTAGACCTGCTCGCCGAGGCAGAGAAAGAATTGTACGTATTGGAACTGTCGAGCTTTCAATTGGAAACTACTGAGAGATTAGGTGCGCAAGTCGCCACTATCCTAAATCTAAGTGCTGATCATATGGACAGGTATGAGGGGCTTGAGAGTTATCACCGTGCGAAGCAGAGGATATTTATCGACTGCAAGCAAGTGGTGGTTAATCGAGATGACAGAGACAGCTATCCGCCAGAAGGGATCGATGCAACGGTGTGGGAATTCGGCTTCGGCCGGCCTGGCATGAACGGTCTGGGGGTGTTGGAAGAGGATAATGATCGCTATCTCGCCTTTCAGTTCGAGAAAATTGTGTCGGTTAGCGAGCTTAAAGTTTTCGGTCAACACAATATATCCAACGTCTTGGCGGCAATTGCGCTGGCAATGGCCCTGGATATCGATATGCAGGCGATCAAGTCGGCTATTACCGAATTCAAAGGCCTGCCACATCGCTGTCAATGGGTGGCAAACATAGCAGGGGTCGAATTCTATAACGACTCTAAGGGAACGAATGTTGGCGCGACTGTCGCTGCCATCGAAGGGCTTGGAGAGCATATTTCCGGGCATATAGTTTTAATCGCTGGAGGCATTTCCAAGGGAGCGGATTTTACGCCCCTGGTGCCCGCGATGAACAAGTGGGGCAAGGCGGTGGTGCTTATTGGTCAGGACGCAGCAGAGATGGCGGACTATTTCGATGTCGATATCCAGGCCTACTTTGCGAGTGATATGAGCGAAGCGACAGCGATTGCATTGCAGCAGGCTAGCGCCGGAGATGCGGTGCTGTTGTCGCCAGCTTGCGCTAGTTTCGATATGTTCGAGAATTTTCAGCATCGTGGATTTTCGTTTATCGAGTCGGTGGAGACTTTACAATGAGTATGGCGAGAGCAATTGCGCCCAAGAGCAAACTTGTCGATGCGATGCAGCCGCGCCGGTTGAATAGCATCCTGCTATTCACGTTCTTGCTGCTGTTCCTCGGCTTACTGATGATGACATCCGCCTCGGTAGAAATTGCCAGTAGTCAGTATCTCGATCCGTTCTTCTTTCTCAAGCGCCAGCTAGTATTTGCTGCCGTCGGCATATTCGTTCTGGCTATTACGCTGCAGATACCTGTGGCGACCTGGCGCGCACAGAGTTGGTATTTGTTGATGGGTTCGTTTGCCCTGTTGCTTTTGGTGCTCGTGCCCGGTGTAGGTGAGTCAGTCAAGGGAAGTACGCGCAGAATCGACCTTATTGTTTTCGATCTACAGCCATCGGAGTTGGCGAAGGTGTTCATCGTTGTCTATCTCGCCGCTTTCCTTGAAAGGCAGCTCGATGAGGTTCGCGAGAAGTGGTCGGGTTTCTACAAGCCGCTTCTTGTTGTGGGTGCCGCCGTGGCCCTTTTTCACTTTCAGCCCGACCACGGAACGATGGTCATACTCACATTGACAGCGCTTTGCATGATCTTTCTCGCGGGCGCAAAATTTTATCGCATCCTGTTGATGCTAACGGTTTGCCTTGGCGGCATCGCGTTATTGGCCGTTATGAAGCCTTATGTGATCGACAGGATAACTTCTTTTCTAGACCCGTGGGCCGTGGAAAATGTAACCAATGGCGGCTACCAGCAGGCGATGGCGCAGGTTGCCTTTGGTCGAGGTGAGTTATTTGGAGTCGGCTTGGGGAACAGCATACAGAAACTCTATTTCCTGCCAGAGGCGCACAACGATTTCGTCCTCGCCATCATCGGTGAAGAGCTGGGACTTGTAGGTGTGGCCACGGTGATACTGCTGTTCTCTGCGCTTATCTACAAAGCTTTTTCCATAGGAAAGAAGGCGCAACAAGACAATCGCTGGTTCGCTGCCTTCTTTGCCTACGGCCTCGGATTGCTTTTTGCAGGACAGACTATGATTAATGTTGGGGCGAGTATAAGCCTGTTGCCGGTAAAGGGCCTCACGCTTCCATTTCTTAGCTATGGGGGCGCAAGCCTCATTATGAGTTTTTTTATGATCGGGCTTTTGGTGCGAATTCAGTACGAGACAGAGAATAAGTTCGATGATAGGGCCGAGGGGTAGATACGTAGTGTCAATTGAAAACACAACTGTATTGATCATGGCTGCCGGGACCGGCGGTCATGTATTTCCAGCTCTGTCGATTGCGCAGAAATTGCAGGAGCGTAATGTGCGCACCGAATGGATGGGTACCCATCAGGGTATGGAGAATCGCCTGCTTGAAGGCTCTGGTATAAAGATTCATGCCGTGTCCGCCAAGGGCCTGAAAGGAAAGGGAATAGCGAGACTGGTCGCGGCTCCCTTCATGCTAGTGCAGGCGCTAGTGCAGTCGATGCGCGTGCTATCAAAAGTTAACCCAGACTGTGTGTTAGGAATGGGCGGCTTCGTTTCCGGTCCCGGTGGGCTGGCGGCGAAGTTGACTGGTCGAAAACTAGTGATTCATGAGCAGAACGCTGTGCCAGGTTCGACTAACAAATTGCTTGCGAAGATTGCCAATCTGGTTTTCGAGGCTTTTCCCAATACCTTCCCGGAAAGTAGCAAGGTAGTTCATACAGGGAATCCGCTACGCAAGGAGATTGCTGCCTTGACGGGATTAACACGTAATTTTAAGGGTTTAGGACGGCCTCTGCAGATACTGGTACTTGGCGGAAGCCAAGGCGCCTTGGCGATAAACGAGGCGTTGCCGGCAGTTTTGGCGGATTGGCCAGCTGCCACTCGCCCTAATTTGCTTCATCAAACAGGCGATCGAACACTGGAGCGGACTCAGGCTCTCTACAAAGAGAAGGGATTGGATGCAGACGAGGGTATTACTGTGGTGCCATTTATTAGCGATATGGCACATGCCTATACCTGGGCCGACCTTGTTATCTGTCGCTCGGGTGCGAGCACTGTGAGCGAGATCGCAGCGGTTGGCTTGCCGTCGATATTGGTTCCCTATCCTCATCACAGCGATCAGCAACAGACACATAATGCAAACTGGCTGGTTCAGGCCGGCGCTGCTCTTCTGCTCGAGCAGAGAGATCTAACTGCAGCCGCGCTACTGGCTCTGTTAGTCGAGCTGGATGGGAATCGCTCCAAATTGCAGCAGATGAGTGATTCTGCAAAATCAATCGCAGTCTGTGATGCGGACGAGTTGATCGCTAACCATTGTCTGGAGATAGCTCATGCATAGTGCGGCCAACAGACACATCATTCCAGAGATGCGACGCATCAAGCGGCTGCATTTCGTAGGTATCGGCGGAGCTGGTATGTGTGGTGTAGCCGAGGTGCTGTTAAACCAAGGCTACAACATAAGTGGATCCGATCTGAAGGAATCCCCGAACACCACTCGGCTGGCATCGATGGGAGCAGAGATATTCTTCGGGCACGCGGCTGAAAACGTAGAGAATGCCGATGTTGTTGTCTACTCGAGCGCGATCGATGAGCGCAATCCAGAGATCAAAGCGGCGATCAAAGCGTCGAAGCCGTTGATCGCGCGAGCAGAGATGTTGGCGGAATTGATGCGCTATCGTCACTCGATCGCGATTGCTGGCACACATGGGAAAACTACAACGACGAGCATAGTCGCATCGGTGCTGGCAGAGGCGGGCTTTGATCCCACCTTTGTGATCGGTGGACTATTGAATAGTGCTGGAACTAATGCGCGACTAGGCGAGAGCAGATATCTGGTGGCCGAGGCCGACGAGAGCGATGCTTCCTTCATGCATCTGCAGCCGATGGTGGCCGTAGTCACCAATATTGAAGCGGACCATATGAGCACATACGGTGGGGATTTCGAGAATCTTAAGAAATACTTCGTCGACTTTTTGCACAATCTGCCGTTTTACGGACTAGCCGTTCTGTGTATAGATGATCCAGTCGTGCGCGAGATATTACCCAGTATTTCGAGGCCGAAAATCACCTACGGTTTCTCCGAAGACGCGGATTTCAGAATTACCAATCTCAGCCAGAAACAGCAAACCACGCAATTCGAAGTTGTGCGTAGGGAGGCGAAGGACAAACTGAAGATTACCTTGAATATGCCAGGCCATCATAACGCCTTGAATGCTACTGCCGCAGTTGCGATCGCTACCGATGAGGGCATGAAGGCCAAAGATATCCAGAATGGGATTAAGAATTTTTCCGGGGTAGGGCGTCGATTCGATGTGCAGGGCGAGTTCGAGGTGGAAGGGGGCACAGTCATGCTCATAGACGACTACGGACATCATCCTACTGAGGTTGCAGCAACATTGCGCGCTCTTCGAGATGGCTGGCCGGAGAATCGCCTGGTCATGGTCTATCAGCCCCATCGATATAGTCGCACCAAGGATCTCTACGAGGACTTCGTGGAAGTGTTGGGAGAGGCCGATGTATTACTGCTGTTAGAGGTGTATTCAGCGGGCGAGAAGAAGATCGCCAGTGCAGACTCGAGGAGCCTGTGCCGAAGTATCAGATTGCGAGGGAAAGTCGATCCTGTCTATGTCAAAGAAGAGTCAGACGTACATGGAATTCTCTGTGGCCTGATTCGTCCGGGTGACATCATTTTGACGCAGGGAGCCGGAAGTGTCGGTACTTTGGCTAAACAATTAGCCAAAACTGGCTTTAAAGCTTAATTAATTGATTTTTATAGAAGAATTTTACATTTAGCGGTCAAGAAATCGAGAAATGAGAACGATAGATAAAGAGAAAATCATAGCGAATTGTGGCCACGTGGTCGTGTTGAAGGGCGGCGATTCTGCGGAGCGTGAAATTTCGCTGTTAAGTGGCGATGCGGTCTTTCAGGGACTCAAGAGGCTGGGTGTAAATGTCAGCGCTCTGGATGTTGGCGATAACATTGTTGCTGACCTGCAGCGGCTGAAACCAGACCTGGCGATGATCATGCTGCATGGCCAAGGCGGCGAAGACGGAACGATTCAGGGGCTTCTGGAAATGCTGAAGATTCCCTACACCGGCAGCGGTGTGCTTGCCTCGGCGCTGGCGATGGATAAGGTGAAGAGCAAGCTTATCTGGCAGCGGCTGGGATTGAATACCGCCGACTTTGAGGTGCTGGATGAAACGACTGACTGGCAGGCGACAATAGAAAATTTTGAAGTCGCAGTCGTAAAGCCGATAAATGGTGGGTCGAGCCTGGGCATAGCGATAGTTCGAGATGCAGAGTCTCTTAGCAAGCAATTTGAGACAGCGAGCCAGTTTGATTCTGAGGTAATGGCTGAGAAGTGCATCATCGGCAGCGAGTTTTCCGTAGGAGTGATTGCAGAGCTATTGCTTCCAGCAGTTCAGTTGAGAACGAAAAGAGAGTTTTTTGATTTCGACGCGAAGTACATCGACGAAGACACAGAGATTATTTGCCCTGCTTTACTCAGTGAGGAAAAGCTGCGAGAGCTTAACGATTTGGTTCGAGCCGCCTATACAAGCCTGGATTGCGAGGGCTTGGCAAGAGTGGACGTGATGCAGGATCAGAACGGCGAGTTCTACCTGCTGGAACTGAATACGATACCGGGTATGACTGATCATAGTTTCGTGCCGATGGCAGCCAAGAAGTCGGGAATGGGTTTCGACGAATTATTATTAACCGTTTTAGAGCTAGAGCAACCAGCGAACAACTAAATGGCAACTGTAAATAGAGCAATCAGGACTGGAAGCGGCATTCATTCTACGCGCCGAAATTCCCTTGCTGGCAATCAGCCACTCAAGCCGAAGTCTGCAGGCAGGCGTGGGCTGTATTTTTTTGGCGTTATTCTTATCTGTGCCACTGTCGTTCTGGTGCAGAACAGATCAACTGTATCCGGTTTTCTCAATCGTCCGGTGAGCAAAGTGAGAATCGAGAATCAATGGCAGCGTATCAGCGAAGCCGAAGTCAGCAATATGTTGTCCTCGTTTTTAGGTAACGGCTTCTTCGATTTCGATGTGATAGCCGCCAAGGAAGAGCTGGAAGCTCACCCTTGGGTGTTGCAGGCATCTGTTAAGAGAATCTGGCCAGATACTCTGTCGCTGCACCTTACTGAGCAAGTTGCCATCGCACGCTGGGGCGAGGAGCAGCTACTGAATCAATATGGAGAACTCTTTCAGCCTGAAGCGGTGCAGGAACTAGCCACACTACCCGTGCTAACCGGCCCGGAAGATAGTCAAGAGACTGTCATGCGCCAGTACCAGAAGCTGAATCAAATTCTGTTTCCTGCAGGCCTGCGCCTTACCGGGCTCAGCCTGAGTAAGCGCGGTAGCTGGGAGTATGTGTTGAACGAAGGTCTGCAGGTGGCCGCGGGCAGAGAAGGCGTGTTCGAGAAGACTCAACGCTTCATTGAATTCTACAAGAGCCAGCCCTTTACGCAATCGTCTCAGTTTCTTTCGATCGACCTGAGATACGGAAATGGGATCGCGGTAAAAGATATCGGTACAGATTTTGAAGGAGTAGCAACTCTGTGAGCCAGTACCAGCAAATGATTTACAGCCCTAACTCTGGAGCATTCAAGCGATGAATGAATCAGCGAGCGAAAACATGATCGTTGGCTTAGACATAGGCACATCCAAGGTCGTGGCGATAGTTGGAGACATCAGAGCTGACGGAGGATTAGATATCGTCGGGATCGGTAGTCATCGTTCGCGTGGGCTCAAGAAGGGGACAGTGGTCAATATCGAATCGACAGTTGAATCGATTCAACGCGCCATAGAAGAAGCGGAATTGATGGCTGGCTGTCAGATTCATTCTGTCTACGCGGGCATTGCCGGCAGCCATATTCGCAGCATGAATTCTCATGGCATAGTGGCAATTCGAGATGGCGAGGTTATGAGGGCAGATATAGAGAGAGTCATCGATGCTGCACAGGCAGTAGCTATTCCTGCAGATCAGAAGGTGCTGCATATCCTGCCGCAGGAATACATTATCGATTCTCAGGAAGGCGTGAAAGAGCCTTTAGGCATGTCCGGAGTGCGCCTGGAGGCTAAAGTGCATCTGGTTACCTGCGCGATCAATGCTGTGCAGAACATCGAAAAGTGTATTAGGCGTTGCGGGCTCGAAACTGACGAAATAATTTTAGAGCAACTGGCTTCGGCCTATGCCGTCTTAACTGACGATGAAAAGGAACTGGGTGTCTGCTTAGTCGATATTGGTGGTGGCACGACGGATATTGCGATCTTTACCGAGGGCGCAATTCGGCACACTGGCGTAATTCCCATAGCCGGTGATCAAGTAACGAATGACATCGCGATGGCGCTGCGCACACCCACTGAAAACGCCGAAGAAATAAAGATTAAGTATGCCTGCGCGTTAACGCAATTGGCCAGTGCCGATGAGACATTGAAAGTACCGAGTGTTGGAGACCGCGCGCCAAGAGAGCTTTCGCGGCAGGCGTT
>CAXBLN010000115.1:0-11526 GCA_963976555.1 uncultured Gammaproteobacteria bacterium | reverse complement strand
GCTTCACCGCGCGCGGCTTCTTCGCAGCGACAGCCTTCTTCTTCGGCGCGAGCTTCTTGAACTGTTTCTTGTAGACCCACATCGCCGGGCCGGAGATCGCATAGGTAACGGCCATTGTTAACAGTACTTCGTGTGGATTCTGCGCAACTACAACCAGCAATATAACAACAAACACGAAAACCATGTAGGGGACCGTGCCCTTGAAGTGCAGTTCCTTGAAGCTGAAGTAGTTGTAGTTCGAGATCATCAGGAAGCCGGCGAATACGGTCAATAGTGCGGCCAGGTATGCCAGCAGTGGAGTCACCTCCACGCCATACTTATAGCCCACCCAGGGCACGAAGGTAACGATAGCAGCCGCCAGCGGACTCTGCAGTCCGACGAAGAAACGCTTGTCTACGGTACCGAGCTGCACGTTGAAGCGCGCCAGTCGCAGCGCTGCGCAGGACACGTAGATAAAACTCGCCGCCCAGCCCAGCCTGCCCAGCACCATATCGGAGAGACTATCGAACTGTGCGCCGAAGGCGCTCTGAGTATTGGTCAGCCTCGCTATCCTGCCATCGAGCCCGTCGAGGATACCCGCGATCAGGATCGCCCAACCCGCCTCGTTGAAATCTCCCGACATGCCGGCTATCACCGCGTAGAATCCGGAGAACAGCGCTCCGAGAGTCATCATGTTCGGCAACAGGTAGATGCCGCGGCGACGAACCTCGCGTCCCTCCTCGGAGACGATCTCCTCGTGCTCGTCGATGGGCAGTAAGCCCTCTTCCTGCGAATCATGCTTTCCTGCTGATATTTCAATTATTTGGGGCAATCTGCGATTATACAGCCCTAATTGATGGGCTGTGGACTAATTCCCTGCTAATTCGCGCCGAATGTCCTCTAAAAGATAACATTTTACGGCAGAATGCGGATGCTATATGATCGCGCCTCACTGAAATAAAGTCTTCAGTTCTTCCTATATAAGCAACAAATACACAATACGTTTACTAATTACGACGAACAGATCGGAGTGGATTCATGAATTACTTTAATACCTTGCCCCTGCGCCTGCAGCTAGACCAACTGGGCAGATGCCGTTTTATGGACCGTAGCGAATTCAGCGATGGCGTGACCAAACTAAATGGCAAGAAGGTAGTTATAGTGGGTTGTGGAGCCCAGGGTCTAAACCAAGGCCTGAACATGCGCGATAGTGGCCTGGATGTTTCCTTCACATTAAGAGAAGCGGCCATCTCCGAAAAACGCGACTCATGGAAGAACGCTACAGAGAATGGATTCAATGTAGGCACTTACGAAGAGCTCATACCGGACGCCGATCTAGTACTAAACCTCACACCAGATAAACAGCATAGCCCCGTGGTCTCGCAGGTGATGCCGCTTATGAAGAAAGGCGCCTGTCTCGCCTATTCTCATGGCTTCAACATCGTTGAGGAAGGCATGCAGATTCGCGATGACCTAACAGTTGTTATGGTTGCTCCGAAGTGTCCTGGCACCGAGGTAAGAGAGGAATACAAGCGCGGTTTCGGCGTACCTACACTGATTGCCGTTCATGCAGAGAACGACCCTAACGGCGAAGGCATGGATATAGCCAAGGCCTATGCCGCAGCTACCGGCGGACACCGAGCAGGCGTACTCGAATCTTCTTTCATTGCGGAAGTAAAATCTGACCTCATGGGAGAGCAGACGATTCTATGCGGCATGCTGCAAACAGGTTCCATCCTGTGCTACGACAAGATGGTAGAAAAGGGCATTGACCCTGCCTACGCTTCGAAGCTCGTCCAACACGGATGGGAAGTAGTTTCCGAAGGCCTGAAGCATGGCGGCATCACCAACATGATGGATCGACTTTCGAACCCATCGAAGCTAGTTGCCAATTCCCTTGCACAGGAACTTAAAGCGATCATGGCGCCGCTGTATCAGAAGCACATGGATGACATTATTACAGGAAATTTTTCGGCTGGCATGATGGAAGACTGGGCGAACGATGACGCCAAGTTACTCGACTGGAGAGAAGCTACTACCGAGTCGGCGTTTGAGAAATCCACTGCCGGAGACATGGACATACCCGAACAGGAATATTACGAGAACGGCATTCTTATGGTGGCCATGGTTAAGGCCGGCGTGGAACTCGCATTCGAGTCAATGACCGCCAGCGGCATTATCAAAGAATCCGCCTACTATGAATCGCTGCATGAGGTTCCACTGATCGCCAACCTGATCGGCCGTAAGAAATTGTACGAGATGAACAAAGTAATTTCCGACACAGCCGAGTATGGATGCTACCTGTTCTCCCACGCCTGTGTGCCTCTTCTTGAGGATTTCATGAAGACTGTGGACACCGATGTTATCGGCAAGGGCTTACAGACGGTAGATGCAGGCGTAGATAATGCCGAACTGATTAGCGTCAACGATTCGATCCGCTCGCACCCAATCGAGATTGTGGGTAAGCAACTACGCAAATACATGACGGCGATGAAGAAGCTCGTCTAGGTAAAGCAGTGTAGTAAATCAGAAATTAAAAAAAGGGCCTAGGCCCTTTTTTTATTCATGCATTATCACTCAAGCACTAACTTAAAGCGTTAATACCTTTTCGCCTCTGGACACACCAGACACGCCAGTTCGAGCAACTTCCAGTACCACGCTCTCTCCCAGAGCAGCGATGAATGCGTCTAACTTATCGCTAGTACCGGTTAGCTGAATACTGAATACGCTATTGGTTAGGTCCACCACCTGGCCGCGAAAGATATCGGTAGTGCGTTTCACTTCGGCACGCTGTGCACCGGATGCCTTCACCTTGATGAGCATCAACTCTCTCTCGATATGCGCTCCCTCGGTAAGATCTACCAGCTTAACCACATCGACCAACTTATTGAGATGCTTCGTAATCTGCTCGATCTTTCTGTCGTCACCGCTGGTGGTCAGCGTTAAGCGCGAGAGTGACTGATCCTCGGTCGGGGCCACTGTTAAAGAATCGATATTGTAATTACGTTGCGAAAACAAGCCTACCACTCGAGACAGGGCGCCAGGTTCGTTCTCCATCAGAACTGAAATTATATGTCGCATTAGGTTCGCTCCGACTTGCTCAAAATCATGTCTTTCATTGCCCCGCCCTTTATAGCCATAGGGTATACGTGCTCCTCCGGATCCACCATAACGTCTACAAACACCAACCTGTCCTTCAGTGCAAAGGCTTCACTTAGCTTCGAGTGCAACTCATCCTTGTTCTCGATCCTAATACCTACATGCCCATAGGATTCGGCTAACTTGACAAAATCGGGCAATGATTCTGCATAAGTGCTGTGGGAGTGGCGGCCACCATATTGCATATCCTGCCACTGCTTCACCATGCCCAGAGCACGGTTGTTAAGACAGATGATCTTTATGGGTAATTGATACTGCATACAGGTAGCAAGCTCCTGCAAGTTCATCTGAAAACTGCCCTCCCCCGTAATGCACACCGAGACACATTCAGGAAAGGCGAACTGGATTCCCATAGCCGCAGGAAAGCCGAAGCCCATGGTTCCAAGACCCCCGGAATTAATCCAGCGGCGCGGTTTATCAAAGCCGTAATACTGCGCGGCGAACATCTGATGCTGTCCCACATCGGAAGAGACATAGGCATCGCCTTTAGTGATTTCATGCACGGCCTGAATAACCTCTTGCGGCATGATCGTTCCGTCTTCAGAGGGTGTAACCTTGAGGCTATCCTTCTTGCGCCACTCGGCAATCTGATCCCACCATACATCGAGAGATTTATTATCTATCTTCTGCTTGGAGGATTTAACCTGCGCGAGCATCTCCTCCAGAACAGAAGTCACCGAACCAACAATGGGAACGTCGGCGGCCACTGTTTTGGAAATCGATGCAGGGTCGATGTCCACATGCAAGATGGTTGCATCAGGACAGAACTTCGTTACATCCGAATTCGTCACACGATCATCGAAACGCACACCAATCGCCAGCAATACGTCACAGTAATGCATAGACATGTTCGCTTCGTAAGTACCGTGCATTCCCAGCATGCCCAGAAACTGCTTATCGGACGAAGGATAGGCACCTAGTCCCATCAAGGTATTGGTAATCGGATAACCCAGCTGTCGCGTAAGCTCTGTAAGCAGCGCCGAGCCCTCTCCTTGAATCACACCACCGCCTGCATAGATCATTGGGCGCTTGGCAGTCATTAAGATTTCCACCGCCTTCTTGATCTGACCCGAATGACCCTTTGCAGGAACAGCATAGGAACGCATCTTTATGTCAGCGGGATACTCATAGTCGAACTTAACCTTTGGATCGGTTACATCTTTAGGAATATCGATGACTACCGGGCCAGGTCGCCCAGTTGTAGCGATATGAAATGCTTTCTTAACTATCATAGGAATATCGGCAGGGTTCTGCACCATGAAGCTATGCTTCACAACTGGCCGTGAGACGCCCACCATATCGGTCTCCTGAAAACCATCAGACCCAATCATCCGGCTCTCAACCTGGCCGGAAATAACCACCATGGGAATCGAGTCCATATAGGCAGTCGCAATACCTGTGATCGCGTTAGTTGCACCGGGACCCGAAGTTACCAATACCACTCCGGGCTTACCTGTACCGCGTGCATAGCCATCCGCTGCATGGGTCGCTGCCTGCTCATGCCTTACTAATATATGCTCGACCTTGTCTTGATTGAAAATTGCGTCGTAGATGTGCAATACGGCTCCACCGGGATAACCGAATATGATCTCTACGCCCTCATCGTGTAGCGCACGTATGAGCGCCTCACCACCAGATAATTGATCCACTTTATTTGCCTCTAAGCCGTTCTTCGTCGTAGTCCTGCTCTTCTTATAAAAGCAGAAAATAAATACAAGACAAACCGACTGCAATGTCAGTTGACTATGTGATGCTCTTTTGAATTTATTTTGATTATTTGCAAGCCGCAGTAAAAACCTGTCGATTCTTGCTTTTTGTCGGCCCCGTGCGCGATAACGTGATAGGAGCTTTTAGGTGGATGTTTTTTAACACCTAGAAGGTAATCTGCTGTTGTGCCGGTTGCGGCTTATGCAGTTTACCGCAGAAGGATTGGAGGTTGACCGAAATCCGCTGCTGGAACAAAACGGGATTTTGCCATTTATACGAGGAAAGTCAAGCTCTCATGTCCCTGTGAGAGCCAAGCCACAGGCCGGCCTGTGGCTTGAAGTTACGCTATCAGCCTATGCCTGAGACTCAGTCGCGACCGCGACGGGCTCAGCTTTGCCAAAAACCAGCTCGCCCTGCCCGTCCAGGTCCACAGATATCACATCGCCGCTGAGAAAGTCTCCCTGCAGCATCTGCTGTGCAAGGGGGTTCTCAATACGATTTTGAATCGCTCTTTTTAGAGGTCTGGCACCATACACAGGGTCGTAACCGATAGCTGCTATCTTATCCAGAACCGCATCAGAGACGAGAAGTCCCAGATCAATATCCTGCAAGCGCTTATTCAACAGCTGGATCTGAATTTCGGCTATGCCTCTGATCTGCTCCTTCTGCAACGGGTGGAACACCACCGTCTCGTCGATGCGATTGACGAATTCCGGGGAAAAATGAGATACAACTCGCTCCATCACAGCTGTCTTCACAGCCTCATAAGTAGCCTCGTCACCGATCCCATCTGCCATCATGTCCTGGATGCGATCCGAGCCGAGGTTCGATGTCATGACGACAACAGTGTTTCTGAAGTCTACCGTTCTGCCATGGCCGTCGGTGAGACGCCCATCATCAAGCACCTGCAGTAGTATGTTAAATACATCGCTGTGGGCCTTCTCGACCTCGTCTAACAAGAGAACTGAATAGGGTCGCCTGCGTACCGCCTCGGTAAGATAGCCACCTTCCTCGTAGCCAACGTAACCTGGAGGCGCACCGATCAATCGCGCAACGGAATGTTGCTCCATGAATTCGGACATATCTATGCGCACCATGGCCTCTTCAGTATCGAAGAGAAATTCAGCCAGAGCCTTGCACAGCTCTGTCTTACCCACGCCAGTTGGTCCAAGAAACAGGAACGAGCCGTTTGGCCTATTGGGATCCGAAAGTCCAGACCTGGAGCGACGCACCGCGTTTGCCACGGCCTGAATCGCCTCGTTCTGACCGATCACACGCTTATGCAGCGCATCTTCCATTTCCAGTAACCGCAACTTGTCACCCTGCAGCATCTTACTTACGGGTATGCCCGTCGAACGAGACACCACATCGGCTATCTCTTCCTCGGTGACGCGATTGCGTAGTAGCTGTTTCTCGGTAGTCTCCGCCTGTGCCGCCGCCTCGAGCTTCTTCTCGAGACTCGGTATCAGTCCGTATTGAATTTCTGACATGCGCGCCAAATCGCCAGCTCGGTGTGCGAGCTCCATGTCATTACGTGCCTTCTCGAGATTGCTCTTGATCGATTGAGAATCCTGCAGCGACGCCTTCTCGGATTTCCAGATATCTTCTAAGTCGGAAAATTCCTTTTCCAGATCGGCGATGTCTTCCTCGAGCTTCTCTTTACGTTTCTTGGACGCTGGATCTTCATCTTTCTTCAATGCCTCGCGCTCGATCTTTAGTTGGATTAGCCTTCTCTCCAGCTTGTCCATCTCTTCGGGCTTCGAGTCGATTTCCATGCGAATCATGCTAGCCGCTTCGTCAATCAGGTCGATAGCCTTGTCTGGAAGTTGCCTGTCAGGAATATAACGCTGCGATAATTTCGCTGCAGCAATGATAGCGCCGTCGGAAATGTCGACGCCGTGGTGTACTTCGTAGCGTTCTTTTAGTCCGCGCAAGATAGCTATCGTATCTTCTTCGCTTGGCTCTTCCACAAGCACCTTTTGAAACCTGCGCTCAAGCGCTGCATCTTTCTCGATGTGCTGTCGATACTCGTCGAGAGTCGTCGCGCCTACGCAGTGCAGCTCGCCGCGAGCGAGCGCTGGCTTCAGCATGTTGCCAGCGTCCATCGAACCTTCGGCTTTACCCGCACCGACCATCGTGTGCAACTCATCGATAAACAAAATTACGGAACCTTCAAGTTTTGAGAGCTCTTTTAGAACACCCTTAAGGCGCTCCTCAAACTCTCCTCGAAATTTCGCGCCCGCTATCAATGAGCCCATATCTAAAGATAGAACCTTTTTGCCTTTTAGTCCTTCAGGGACTTCCCCATTCACGATTCGCTGCGCAAGACCTTCGATGATAGCGGTCTTACCCACACCCGGCTCACCGATTAACACGGGATTGTTTTTCGTTCTGCGCTGCAATACCTGAATGGTGCGCCGTATTTCAGAATCGCGCCCAATTACAGGATCGAGCTCACTCTTTTCAGCACGCTCAGTAAGATCGATGCAATATTTTCCCAAAGCCTGCCAGGAATCTTCGGCTCCCGCATCGTCGACAGTCGCGCCACCACGCAAATTGACGATCGCATTCTCGAGCGCCTGCGCCGAAACGCCGTAGGAATTTAACAACTTGCCAACCGAACCGCTGTCTTTCATGGCGACAAGAACTACTGTCTCGCTAGATATGAATGAATCGCCCTTCTGCTGTGCAGTCTTATCGGCCTGATTCAGAATTTTACCTAAATCTCCGGACACTGATATCTCACCGGTAGCGTCTTTCAATTTCGGCAAATCATCTACGAGAGTCTGTAGCTTGGAACGCAGGTCCGCGATATCGAATCCTGTCTGCGAGAGTAATGGACGCACAGACCCACCCTTCTGGTCGAGGAGAGCCAGAAGTAAATGGCTGGGTTCAATAAAATTATTATCTCCACCCAGCGCCATGGATTGCGCATCGGCCAGAGCCGACTGAAGCTTGCTTGTTAGTTTGTCGATTCGCATAACAGTCCCGTAAAAATGCTCCGTCAAAGCGGATGCACCCTAGTTTTAATCGCTGCTATAGATAATTGGGTCTTAGCAAAGAAAATCAACTGGCGGACTGGATATTAATTTGAGTGTCTAGTCAGGGGAGCCTAGACAGCATGGAGATATACGTTGGAGAAATGCTGCTTTGGGCGCAGCATAGAATTGGAACTAAGCTTCAATATAGATGGCATTTGCCATGCGACCTGTGTCGCCATCACGACGATAGGAGAAGAAATTCTCCTGATCACAATAAGTGCAGCGGTCACCTCCACTGACTGCTTGTATTCCTAACCCAGACAACTTAAGCCTCGCTATGGCAAAGAGGTTTGCCATCGTCTTTCCCCGGTTTTTACTCGGGCTGAAGCATTGTTCGAGAGCAGCTACGGGTACTGCTGCATTCGCCGGCGCGAGAAAACGCTCCTTAACCTCGGCTCCCACTTCGAAATGACATGGGCCAATCGCCGGGCCCATCCACACAGCAAGCCGCTTAGCTGGCGTCGACATAGCAGCGACAGTATTCTCCACGATGCCTGTAGCAAGCCCCCTCCAGCCAGCATGAATAATCGCGACCTCGGTCCCGTCTTTAGCGGCTACAAACAAGGGCAAGCAGTCTGCAGTCTGCACGCAACACACTACTTTCGAGCGCGCGGTTACCAGAGCGTCAGCCGTGATTTCGGATCCACCCTGCTCTACGACGACCACTTCGTTGCTGTGCACCTGATCTAACCACTGCCAATGTGAATCTGCCAATGATCCTTGAGTTAGCAGTCGACGATTTTCAGCCACGGCAACCGGGTCGTCACCGACATGCATGCCGACATTGAGAGAGGCATAGGGGGCAATACTCACACCTCCCTTGCGCGTCGTTGCGAAAGCAATGACTTTGGGTGATACAGCCCATTCAGCATGAATAGTCCGCTCCTGCCTCATGAACAATCCTGACGTAGCTGTTCTATCAACTCGAGGATATCTGCTGGAGTACTCGCCTTCCAACTCATGCGCTCTCCAGTCGCAGGATGGTCCAACTCCAGCCTCCTAGCGTGCAAAGCCTGTCGTTTGAATCCGCGCAGACAGTCGCTCAATTGCTTCGAGCAGGCCGCCGGTAGTTGAAAGCGACCGCCGTAGAGTGGGTCGCCTATAAGGGGATGGTTTATATGAGCCATATGCACCCGGATCTGATGAGTGCGACCCGTCTCCAGATTAACTTGCACATGAGTATGACCACGGAACCTTTCTATGACTCTGTAGTGGGTCACCGCTTCCTGACCTTCCTCTACAACGGCACGCTTCTTCCGGTTGACCGGATGCCTGCCCAGCTCCTTCTCGATGGTGCCACCACCGGTCAGCACTCCCTGAACGACCGCTTCATATTCTCTGCTCACCGCACGTCTTTGCAACTGATTCACTAGATCCGCATGGGCAATCAGAGTTTTCGCTACCACCATGAGCCCGGTGGTATCTTTGTCCAGCCTGTGCACAATACCGGCGCGAGGTAGCTCTTTCTGCAAAGGGTTGTGATAAAGAAGCCCATTCAATAAAGTGCCGTGCTGATGCCCAGCCGCGGGGTGGACCACCACATCAGTAGCCTTATTGAGCACCAGCAAGTGCTCGTCCTCGAAAACGATATCCAGCGACATGTCTTCCGCTACCCATGTTTCCGTGCTTTCCAGCTCAGCCTCGATAACGAGGCGATCACCAGATTCGAGTCGATCCCGAGGTCTTCGCTGCCCCTCGTTGACGAGCAGCGAGCCCTCCCGGATCCAACTCTGCAGACGCGCCCGAGAATATTCTGGAAACAATTTGGCCGCAATCTGGTCTAAGCGGCTACCGGACAGTTCTTCTGTGACTTCAGCTTTAAGCGATATATGACTTGGCATGGCGGCATGATACTTGATTAAGCCACTCTACACAGCAGAGCTCGCGCTATCTCTAGACTTAGCTTAGGTTGGGATTGCGACCGGTGCTGTGGTTAAATAGCGTTTTTTGCGAAAGTGGCGATCGATTGTTGATTATCAGCTTCCGCAAAACAAACAGATTGACACCTCTTATGACGGGAATGAAAGTGCGCGTTACTGCAATAAAACTACCGATAATTGTTATCCTCTGCATGATCCTCAGCGCCTGCGGCTGGTTCAACTCCGATGAGCGAGATGAATTCGAAGGGCTAACCACCGAAGAACAATTCTATCGTCGCGCCCTCGATCAGCTAAATTCGTCTAATTTTCAGGGTTCGATCGCTACTTACCAGGCACTGGAATCCCGCTTTCCCTTCGGTCGGTTCGCAGCTCAAGCACAGATCGAAATCGTCTACGCTTATTATAGAAATGGCGATACAGAAGCTGCCAGGGCAGCAGCGGATCGATTTATTCGCCTGCATCCCGACAACGAGAACATCGACTATGCCTACTACATGAAGGGGCTGTCTTCGTTTACGGACGATCGCGGGCTAATCAATCGCTTCCTGCCGGTCGATCCAACGAAACGAGATCCAGGCCGTGCACGGGAATCTTTTTCAGATTTCTCACAGTTACTCGCCCTCTATCCTGACAGTCCTTATGCCGCGGATGCACGGGCTCGCATGGTTTTCCTGCGAAACAACCTTGCCGGCTACGAGATTCACGTGGCGAATTATTATCTGGAGCGCCGCGCATACATTGCAGCGCTGAGGCGCGGACAATATGTCGTTGAGAATTTCCAAGGCACGCCAGCCGTCGCTGATGGCGTTGCCGTGATGGTTGAATGCTATCTGCGCCTGGGCCTGAACGATCTAGCCGATACGTCCCTCGCCTTGCTGAGAGAGAACTACCCAGATCATGCCTCCATCGACAATGGTGGAGAATTTATCATTCGAACCGAAATCACGAACCCCTCTGTACTCTACACAGTGTCCTTTGGGCTAATTGGCGATAATCGTATAGAACCGCCTCTAGCTCCCACAACACGACCTCTGAATTCGGGGAGCCAGCAGATTATCAGCACACAGACCCGTGCCGCACCGCAGCGTCGCTCTTGGTTTAGTATCCTCACCTTCGGCATCTTCGACTAGCTGACTAAATACCCGTCAGTTCCCATGGTCTCCTCGATTTGCTTGACGCAGACCACAATTCCGCCAATTTTTCAGTTATTCGGGTAAACCGAATGTGAGCTGGCGCGTTGGTATCAGTGAGAGAGTGTAATATTGAGCATGCGTTAGCCGATATGGAATAGAAGGCTGCCAGATAGCGTGAAGTTTAAGACCTATGAATATGGCTGTCTCTTGGAGGGTTGATTCTGAATAGCTCAGTGTTACTGGATAAGTTTCTCCAAGGCGTGCAATCACGCGCCTTCCGTATTGCTCAGATCGCCACGGGTAATTCGGAGGATGCACTAGATTTAGTGCAGGACGCCATGTTCAAGCTCGTGGAGAAATATGCAGACAAGAGTGAACAGGAGTGGACTCCCCTGTTCTATCGCATTCTGAGTAGCCGAATCAATGACTGGCATCGACGCAATACGGTACGAAATAGACACAGAAGTTGGCTGAGCAATGCCGATGAAGAGGGAGAAGACCCGATTCAAACAGCGCCAGATCCCCATGGACGCTCACCTGCTGAGGAGACTGTTATCAATGAGGGCATGGATCAACTTCAGCTTGCCCTTGAGGGTTTGCCCGCACGCCAGCAGCAGGCTTTCCTCC
>CAXBLN010000114.1:0-11993 GCA_963976555.1 uncultured Gammaproteobacteria bacterium | reverse complement strand
CAGTGGTAGACATAGAGTTAATATTGCAGATTCGATTGAGTATCTTTGGCTGCTTATAGGCTTTGCAAGCCAATATACAAGAAGCGGTAGGAGGCTGCCCATCAGAATAAATAGGCTACGAGATGCTAGTGTGTTGTAAGAATCCAATGTGGAGCCGAGCCCAATCAGCAGCGCGGTCATGAAGGGTAAGTCGCTATAGGCTATTGCCGGGTTTGCGGATGCCTGCCAGTAAAATACTTCGTCGCTGTACAGGTCTAATGCGGTGGCAAGAAATACCTTGATCATTAGCAGCAGTACCATTCCCGCTGCTAACAATCGTATGGCAGGGATGGTAGTGCCCCGTTGCTGCAAATCCTGCAAGACTTTTGCTCCTGCTATAACTGAACAGCCGGAATGAGGTTCTTCGGTACCATCTTGCTCGATAGACGCTTCAAGTTAAGAATGAAGACGGTCAAGATGGTAATCATGCTCGCTATCCATATGGAGGAGAATAGGGGGTTTTCCGAGAAAGTGCCAATCTGATAGATAACCGTCGCAGTAATATAGGCCAGACCCGTACTCCAGCCGAACACCAGAAGCGTCCAGTGCCAACCAGCCTCTTTGTTAATAGCCCCTAGCACTGCTACACAGGGAGCGTAGAGTAGGATAAAAACGAGATAGCAAAATGCAGCAAAGGGACCTGCGAACAGAGCGGCCATGTTAGTCAGCGTCGTAGTTTCTATTTCCTGATCGTCGGCCACTGCGTCGAGGTCGCTCACGTCGCCGATAGAGATCCCCAGTGGGTCTGTGAGTGCGGCGCCCAAGGCTACCAGCTCGGAGCCGATTGAGGCGAAGGCTTCCCCAGTTGCTGCAATGAGATCTGGTGGCGAACCATCATCCTCATCTGTGCTGGACTCGCTGTACAGGGCATCCAGAGTGCCGACAATAGCCTCTTTTGCGAACATACCGGTAAACAGTCCCACGGTTGCTGGCCAGTTATCCTTCTCGATGCCCAGGGGAGCGAATGCCGGTGTGATTGACTTGCCTATTACGCTGAGTACGGAATCTTCTGAGTCTTCATTGCCGAAGGTGAAGTCTGTACTGATAGAGTTTAAGAAGCTCAGTGCGATCACCACTACCACGATCGTCTTGCCAGCACGGAAGATGAAGGATCTCAATCTGAACCAGGTCGTAAGCAATATATTGCGGGCTATAGGAATATGGTACGCGGGCATCTCTTGAAAAGAGGGCGTTATCTCATTGGTAAACAGCTGTTTCCTGAAAATCCAACCTGTAAAGATGGCCAATGCTATACCGAGCAGATATAGGCCGAATACTATGTTCTGTCCATTCTGCTGAAAGAAAGCGGCTGCGAACAGAGCGTAGACAGTGAGGCGTGCACCGCAGCTCATGAAGGGAGCCATCGCTATTGTCATCAGTCTGTCGCTGTCTCTGCCCAGGCTGCGTGCTGCCATTACCGCTGGGACGTTGCAACCGAAGCCGACTATTAGCGGTACGAAGGCATTTCCTGGCAGGCCGATGCCGCTCATCGCTCTATCGATTACGAAGGCGGCTCGCGACATATAGCCCGAGTCCTCAAGCACTGAAAGACAGAGATAGAGGAAGCCTATAACCGGAATAAACGTTGCGACCAGAGTAATGCCGCCGCCGACGCCCTGGGCCAGCAGTGTAACAATGACCTCGGGTGCTGAAATCTCACGCAGTAACCAGGTGGTTCCATCTACTAATACGGCAGCGAATAAGATATCGAAGAAGTCGATGAACACTGCGCCCAGGTTTACCGCTATTGTGAAGATCATATAGATCATCAGCAGGAAGAAGGGGACACCTAACCACCTGTTTATAAGCACAGCATCGATACGCTCCGAGAGACTGTGATGAGTAGGAGAAACCTCGACAACGCCATTGATGAGCTGACGCGATTGGTGATAGCGCTTTAAGAGTTTGTCTTCGGTGCTGCTGCTGTCCTTGCTGGCATTAGCTATCGTGGCTGGGCGGTTAGCATTCTCAGCGCTGCCGATTCTGGTTCTAAGCTCACTGCGCAGCTCGTCGATTCCCCGCTTCTGCGATGCGATCATGTCGATAACCGGCAGACCCAGTTTCTGAGCGAGTTTACGCGCGTTTACGGTGATGCCCTGCTGCTCCGCAACATCGAGCATATTCATAACAAGTATAATTGGAACTCCGCGTTCCATTAGCTGCTGGGTTAGTACGAGACTCCTCTCCAGATTGGTTGCATCCACGATATTGATTATGAGGCTAATATCGCTATGCTCCAGAAAATCCTGGGCAATCTTTTCATCGATGCCGCTGTATTCCTGCTCTAAGGCATAGATGCCAGGCAAGTCGACCAACTCGATCGATTCTTGTCCAAGCTCGAAGTACCCGAATTTTTTCTCAACGGTGACGCCAGGCCAATTACCAACCTTCTGGTTGGCGCCTGTAAGCAGGTTGAATAGTGTCGTCTTCCCGCTGTTGGGGTTGCCGATTAACGCGATTTTTTGCATGTGTTATTGAATGTCCACTGTGATGATTGCCGCTTCGGATTTGCGGATACTGATAAAGCTGCCACCTACCTTTACTTGCATCGGGTCGCCCAGCGGGGCGAAACGCAAAAGCTCCAGCAGGGAGCCCGGTATAACGCCCAGAGAATAAAGACGATTTCTCAGCTCAGGGGGCTCGGATGCGATTTCCAGTACGATGCAGCGATCGCCGCGCTTGGCGCTAGACAGGGTGGTACTCGGCATGGTGTTCTTTCTAGCCCTTTAAAAACAATGACTTACATAGGCGAACTGGAGCTGCGTAGGGGGTCTAAATTAACAGATATAAATGTTGTTGACAATCATTCTCATTATCATTTAAAGTATCACCCACATTGAGGAACGACCATGTACGTATGCATTTGTAGACAGATTACCGATAACCAGATACGCGATTTATGTCGTGGTGGTGCGAGTAATATGACAGATCTGCGAACTAAACTTGGTGTTGCCAGTGAGTGCGGCAAGTGCGGCAAACTCGCACAGACCATAGTCAAAGAATTTCACAAGACAGTCTCCTTCACTAACGCAGCCTAGCCTGTTCTCGCGCTAGTCTAAACCCAGTTTAACGTTCAAGCCCTCTATCTCGGTTTACTTTTCCGTTCGTCCCTATATGAATGGTAATGGGATTGCTTATCATTTAGTTTTATCATTCATATCAATGACTTACGTCAAATCTCCTTGACACAGACGGCTTAAAAAGCGAAGCTTGCGCGAACTCAAATACTCACAATTCAACCACAGGTACCCTTTATGAAGTCGGACGCTACCGTAATCAAGCATCTCAATAAGGCGCTTGCCAACGAACTAATCGCCATCAATCAGTACTTTCTTCACTCGCGCATGTATCAGGACTGGGGCCTGGAGAAGCTGGGTGCCAAGGAGTACGAAGAATCTATCGATGAGATGAAACATGCGGATCAACTCATGCAGCGCATACTGTTCCTGGAAGGGCTTCCGAATGTGCAGAATCTGGGCAAACTGCTGATAGGGGAGAACACGAAGGAAATGTTGGAGTGTGATCTACAGCTCGAGTTGATCGCCTGTCCAGACCTGAAAGAGGGTATCGCCTACTGTGAGTCTGTTAGCGACTTCGTGAGCCGCGATCTTTTAAGTGAGATACTCAGCAGCGAAGAAGAGCATATCGATTGGCTGGAGGGGCAACTCACCTTGATAGAGAAAGTAGGCCTGGAAAACTATCAGCAATCGATGATCTAGGGAATAAATCCTCTGTATTCAGACTCCCGCCTAATCTGACGATATAGTAAGAGAGCTCGGAAGACTTTTGTTGGCTCAGCCTGTTCCAAGGAGCGAGCTGAGCCCTTAAGTATTGCCGGGCAATATCTCCTCCTACTAGTCACAATATTACTATGTATGCATGCATCGATCTCGGTTCCAACAGCTTTCATATACTGATTGGTGAGTGGGTTGACGGTCGTATTAAAATCGTCGAGCGCTGCAGTGAATCCGTACAGCTTGGCGAAGATGTAAGAAAAACAGGCAGTATCTCTGAGGCTGCGTTTCAGAGAGGGCTAGATTGTCTGCGACATTTCAAATCCCTGATGGACCAACACCCAATTGAGCAGTATTGGGCTCTCGGTACTAATACGTTTCGCGTTACTGATAATTCTCAGAAATTTATAGATGCTGCAAATGAAATCGGCATAGAGATATCTGCGATTAGTGGGGTACAGGAAGCTGTGCTCATCTATGCTGGTGTGACCACGTCCTTGCCGGCATCCGATGGGCATCGTCTGGTGATCGACATCGGTGGTGGCAGTACCGAGGTCATCATAGGCCGTAACGATAGTAGACTGCTGACTGAAAGCATGGCGATTGGCAGCGTGGCATGGCGTGATAGATTCTTCGCGGGAGCAGGTTCGGATGAGGCGTTATTGGAAACGCAATTGGATAGCGCCACCGAGGCGTCAATCAAGGTATTCGAGGCGATTCGACCTGGCGTAACAAAGGCCGGCTGGCATGAAGCTTACGCATCGTCGGGCACTGTTAAAATGCTCGCAGCCATCTGTCAGTCTCATGGTTATGGGAAGGGCGAGATCACACTGAAGGCACTTTCGGAATTGAAGCCGATCATGATTGCAGCTATAGCTCGATCGGAGGAGTTGGGCGGACTCAAGGAAAAGAGGCGCGAACTGCTGCTGCCGGGCTGGGCTGTTCTCGTTGGGCTGATGCGAAGCTACTCAGTAGAGTCTATCAACTTTAGCGCTACAGCCTTGCGCGAGGGTATGTTGGATTTTATGGCGAAGAACAAGAAGACTATTGGCATCATGAAGAATAGTGCGCTGCCGGAAGTTAGCCTTACCGATAATTAACTCTTTGAACTGCTGCTCTTTGCGGCTTGTGACTGAGAATTTTTATTAGGATAGCTGTTTCAATAAGCGCATCTGTACGTCTTCCAGAGCCCCTTCGTCGGACGGTAAATTCTCTACAGAGCGATACTCGCCGTCTGCTGCAAGCTCCCAAGTCTGTCCTCGATCATTCAAGTACATTTCCAATTCTGCTTTAATGCGACTGCTGTGCTTCCTCTTCAAAATAGGGAAGCAGACTTCTATGCGATTGTTGAGATTTCTCTCCATCCAGTCGGCGCTGGAGCAATAGAGTTGTGGCTCCGAGTTTTCGAAGTAGTAAACTCTCGAATGCTCCAGGAAGCGTCCGATCACCGAGACTACTCGGATGTTTTCGCTGACATTGGCTATGCCAGGGCGCAGGCAGCAGATGCCACGAACGATAAGCTCAATCTTTACACCTGCAATCGATGCGCGATACAAGGCCTTGATGATGTCCGGATCGGTTATGGAATTCATTTTGCCCACTATGCGTGCCTTATTACCAGCGAGAGCGGCTTTCCGTTCCGTGTCGATCATCTTGAGCAAGGATTTACGCAGATTAAAGGGTGCGTGAATGAGCAACTTCGGATGAATCTTTTTACCCATACCGGTTATCTGCTGGAATATCTTGTGTACGTCTGTGCAGACGACCTCATCGGATGTGAGCAGGCTGTAATCTGTATAGAGAAGAGAGTTCTTGCGGTGGTAGTTGCCAGTACCTAAGTGTGCGTAGCGTTTCAGCGTGTTACCAATACGACGCACGAACAGCAGCATTTTTGCATGAGTCTTGTACCCCATGACACCATAAACCACGACCGCACCTGCTTCCTGCAAGATGCTGGCAAAGTTGATGTTTTCTTCTTCGTCGAAGCGTGCGCGCAGTTCAATTACCACGGTGACTTCTTTGCCATTTCGAGCCGCTTCGGAAAGTGCTTCCACCAGCTCGGAAGATTCATTGGTTCTGTATAGCGTCTGCTTGATTGATAGCACTGTTGGATCTTTTGCTGCCTGCCGCACCCAGTCAATTATTGGGATAAACGACTGAAACGGGTGAAGCAGGAGCTGATCTTCCTTGTCGACGGCGGCGAAGATATAGCTATCTTCTTCGAGCAAGCGCGGAGTGCCAGGAGAAAATTGCGGATAGCGCAGATCAGCACGGTCAATCATGCCGAAAAGTGCCATTAGACGTCTTAGGTTTACCGGTCCGTCCAGCTTGAATAGTTCGTCAGTGGTTAGATTGAATCGCTCGAGCAGGAAGTGTGTGAGGGCTTCGGGGCAGCCCATACTGACTTCTAGTTTCGTCGCTGCGCCAAAGCGGCGGCTATGTAGCTGACCCTGTAGCGCCATGGCATAGTCTTCGACTTCTACATTTGACATCTCGAGATCGGAATTTCGAGTAACTCTAAACTGATGACACTCGGTCACGCTCATCCCAGGGAAAAGTTCGTCGACGTAGGCGTGAATGATCGAAGAGAGGAAGATGAAGTTGTCACCTGAAGGGGCTATCTCCTTTGGCACCTCAATCAGGCGTGGGAGTGAGCGCGGCGCTGGGACAATGGCTAGCCCGCTGTCGCGTCCAAATGCATCCTTGCCGTCGAGGGAGAGAATAAAGTTCAGGCTCTTGTTAACCAGTCTCGGGAACGGGTGGGCGGGGTCTAAGCCCAAAGGGCTAACTACCGGTTGAATCTCACGATCAAAATAGTCGCGTGTCCATGCCTTCAGTTGCTTGTTCCATTCATGACGAGGAATGAAATGGATGTTCTCGGCGGCCAGACTCGGCAGGAGATCTTGATTGAGAATCCTATACTGCTCTGTGAGCGCCTCGCGGACTTGCAGATGGATTTCCTTTAAGACTTGCTCGGGGTATTGTCCATCTGCCCCGGGCCGTTGGCGACCGAAATCCAGCTGCTTCTTTAGCCCTGATACTCGAATCTCAAAAAACTCATCTAGATTCGAACTGAAAATCAGCAGGAACATAAGCCGTTCGAGTAGGGGATGTTTAGGGTCGGAAGCCTGGCTCAATACACGCTGATTAAACTTGAAATAGCTGAGTTCGCGGTTCTCGTAGTAGGCGGTGTTTTCAAGATCAATCTCACCGCTATCTTGCAGGTCCAAAACTTCCTGACCAGACAAGGTCTGAGCACCCTTGGATGTATTATCCACGGCCAGATTTAGTGGCTTGTGTTCAGCAGGTTTCGACATATAACTCTTTCCTACGCCGTATTTAGATTGGGCTAACAGTGTACTCGACTTGTGTGGCGCCATTGTGACAATTCGTTGACCGCTAAATCCTGCGGCTCCAGTGCCAGCTTGTGTGAGTTTCGGTGGATTCCTCGATTACTGTAGAAACCCTATAAGCTAAGTCTGGCCGAATATCCTACCACAATCCTGACCTAGGGCAGATGCGCAGAAGCGTCGAAATTTCGAAGCCTGCGCGCCAGCGCAGCGCTGTCATATTTCTGTAATAATTTCTCTATATAGTGCAGCTAATCAGATTGAAGTATCTCTACGCCCTCATGGAGGTTATATGCGCACTACAGTGATCTTTAAACCCTTTACGCTTGCTCTTTTCGCAGCCCTGTCTTTTTCGGCTCTCGCAGCCGAGGTCGACGAGGGGATTCCCGAGTATCAGCGAACCAGCGGCGTCTCCGGGAACCTATCGAGTGTTGGCTCAGACACACTGGCGAACTTAATGACGCTCTGGGCTGAGGATTTCAAACGGGTCTACCCGAATGTCAATATTCAGATCCAGGCAGCGGGCTCATCTACAGCGCCACCGGCCCTAACTGAGCGAACGTCAAACATTGGCCCCATGAGCCGCGAGATGAAGGACAATGAGATCGAAGCATTCGAATCGCGATATGGCTATAAGCCGACCGCTATTCCCGTAGCGATAGATGCGCTGGCAGTCTATGTTCACAAAGACAACCCGATAGCCGGCATGACAATCCCGCAAGTTGATGCAATTTTCTCATCCAATCAACGCTGTGGTTCGACAGCCAGTGTTGATAGTTGGGGTGAGCTCGATATGCGCGGAGCATGGGAGCGTCGTGATATTCAATTGTTTGGCAGAAACTCAGTCTCTGGCACATATGGCTACTTTAAGGACGTCGCCCTCTGCGATGGCGATTTTAAGAATAACGTGAACGAGCAACCCGGTTCGGCATCTGTTGTACAGTCTGTTGGCACTTCGATCAATGGAATTGGCTACTCTGGTATCGGCTATCGTACTTCCAGCGTACGCGCGGTACCTATAGCGAAAACAGCGAGCAGCGAGTACTTCGAAGCGACTCCAGAAAACTCGGTGGCAGGTAACTATCCGTTGGCACGCTTCCTCTATGTTTATGTGAATAAAGAGCCGAACAAGCCACTGCCTCCGCTAGAGCGTGAATTCGTCAAATTGATTCTGTCAAAAACAGGACAAGAAGTGGTGCTTAAGGATGGCTATATCCCGTTGCCTGCACGGGTGGTGCAAGGCACAATGCGCAATCTGCAACTAGACTAGGCAGCAATCACCAGGCCGGCAGTCGATTCCGGCTTCGATCAGTCATCGGTTTAGTCCTACTTGGACTGAACCGGTGGCGTGTTTTACGGTAAGGAAGACCTGAATTCGCCCAAGCGATTCTCGAGAGCTCATGTCAAACGAAGTAACTCAGCCCGTGACAGATCAGAAAGAAACGGATTCCTCGCCGCTGCAACTATCATCTACTCGCATGGTTCTGCGGCGAAAACTTCGTCATGCCTTCGATAAGTCAGCCAGTGTGGGCATAGCCATCGGCGGCGTCAGCGTCATTCTGGCCATCCTGCTGATTTTTATGTACTTGTTCTATGAAGTTATTCCCTTATTCGAATCGGCAAGCTTAGACAAGGTCAGTGAGTTTCAGCTAGAGAACCGTAATGACTCCAATTCGCTGCACCTGGCGATAGAAGAGCAGTCTGAGATAGGCATGCGCATCGGCGATGAGGCCGATGTCTTGTTTTTCGATGTGAATGACGGTACCACCATCGCGTTCATGGAAATCGAGTTGCCAGCGGGCACGGCGATTAGCCACTTCGCTCTAGACACTGAAACCAGCGGCATCTTCGCTCTAGGATTAGACAGTGGTGAAGCAATAGTAGCCCGCTACGGTTACGACACTAGCTTCGCTGGTACAGAAAATACCCGTACGCTTACGCCTCAGATTGATTTCCCGTTCGGGCAGCAGTCGTTCACCTTATTTAGCGATTCGGGTATGACAAGACTCGCTGTGCGCTCCTTCGGCGACAGCCTTATGCTCTCGGCTATTAATGAGAGCGGCTCCGTGAGTCTACTGAGTGCCAGCAAGCAGACAAGTTTGTTCTCCGCTTTCGATATCGGCGGGGGCGATCCCGAGATTGAACTAGAAACCATTCCTTTAGACATTCTCGTTCAAGATGTCGAGCAGATGTTTATCGGCGGCGATCAGCGCTGGCTGTATTTCATTTCAAGTAATGGCCTAATACGCACACTCGACCTGGTAGCTGCGAGGAATGGCCAGAGTAATCGTTTTGGGATTGAGACATTCCTAACCGAGGGTGGCGTGAGGCCAACGCAGGTAGTATTCCTGCTGGGCGGAATCTCGCTGCTGGTTGCAGACGATTCAGGCAATATAGCGCAATGGTTTCTCTCTCGTGAGCAGGGGCGTACGCAGTTGCAGAAAGTGCGCGAGTTCAAGCCGGGCTCCCAGCCTATTCTGCATATGACCGCCGAGCAGCGGCGCAAGAATTTTGTTGCCATAGACGGGCAGGGTGGTCTGTCGATCTACAATACGACAGCTCATCGCGCGGTGTTCTCGGGAGACTTGACTGATTCGATGCCGACTCATATCGCCCTTTCTCCGCGAGGCGACGGTCTTCTCATAGAGTCGAACGCAGGCTCGATTGGCTTTTGGGAAGTGCACAACGAGCACCCTGAGGTATCTTGGTCGGTGCTCTGGGACAAGGTGTGGTACGAGGGTTATTCGGAACCAGAGTATATCTGGCAATCTTCTGCATCGAGCAACGAGTTCGAGCCTAAATATTCCCTGGTACCACTCGCCTACGGTACGCTGAAGGCCGCTTTCTATGCAATGCTGCTCGCGGCTCCACTCGCGATCTGTGGCGCAATTTATACTGGCTACTTTATGGCGCCTATGATGCGGCGCAAGGTGAAGCCTTTAATCGAGTTGATGGAGGCATTGCCGACAGTAGTGCTCGGTTTTCTTGCCGGCCTGTGGCTCGCGCCCTTCGTCGAGAAGAATTTGCTGGGCATATTTTCTATTCTTATCGTACTGCCAGTTAGTATATTGGCAGCGAGCTTTGCCTGGACTCAGCTGCCACGCGCCATTAGGCACTCTATTCCTGAGGGCTGGGAGGCGGCGCTGCTTATCCCGGTGATACTGCTCTTCTCTTATCTATCCTTCGCATTCGCTACTCCCCTGGAAAATCTATTCTTCGGAGGCGATATGCGCTACTGGCTCACCAACGAACTTGGTGTTAGTTACGACCAGCGCAACGCCATGGTGGTGGGATTCGCCATGGGTTTTGCGGTTATCCCAACAATTTTTTCCATCGCCGAAGATGCGATATTCACTGTACCAAAACAATTAACATATGGATCGCTAGCACTGGGTGCAACGCCCTGGCAGAGCCTGCAGCGAGTAGTACTGCCCACGGCTAGTCCCGGTATTTTCAGCGCCCTCATGATCGGTATGGGTAGGGCGGTAGGTGAGACCATGATCGTTCTCATGGCTACGGGTAATACTCCGATTATGGACATCAATATATTTGAAGGCATGCGCACCTTGGCCGCCAATATCGCCGTGGAGATTCCGGAATCGGAAGTCGATAGCACGCACTACCGGATATTGTTTCTAGCTGCCCTTGTTTTGTTCATGTTTACGTTTGTGTTCAATACGGTCGCGGAGATAGTCCGGCAACGACTAAGGACTAAGTACAGCACGATATGAAGAATAGAACTTCTACATGGATGCGCGCAGGCACGCCTTGGGTTTGGTTGAACGCAGGGGCCGTGGCTATAAGCATCGTGATGGTGGTCGGTCTACTCGTACTGCTGACAGTGAGAGGAATGGCTCACTTTTGGCCACGGGATGTAATGCAGGCTAACTACGCGCCGCCAACATCGAGTGGTGAGTTGATGAGCACGCAGGTGATAGGTGAGTTCGTTGAGAGCGAGATGGTGCTGGCAGCGCAGATTGCTTCTTCCGGCATCCCCGTCGAAGAGTCTCAAGGATTCTATGAGCGGCAGCTGCTGAAGCTGGGAAATAGAGACATTACTGGCGCCGATTTTACCTGGGTGCTCAGCGACTTCGTCCACGACATCGAGTATCCGGAGAATGTGGTAGCGCTGGAGCGGCGTGAGTGGGGCAATTTCTATGGTCATCTCAGCGATATAAAAGAAGGTGGGAGTTCGCTTTCGCTATCAGGCGATGACGCGGCGGCTGAGGCGGTGCGGTGGACCCAGTTCGAAGAGCGGCTAGAGCGTGCGCTCGAGATTCGTGATGATATTTATGTCATCGAGAATCAGGAGATTGGCCAGATCAACTATGCTATGGAGCGCCTGCGACTGCTTGAGCGCCGGCTAGAACTTGATGAAGAGGATACGCCGGAGGCACTTGCCGATATAGAGAGTGACAGGCAAGTGCTGGATGCGCAGTACGAAGCTTTGCAGTCCCAGCTGGTAGCGCTCTATGAGACCGTGAATAGAGATTCGGCGGTGTTTATAGCGGCAAACGATGAAGAGACAGAAATCGAGTTTGCCGACATCGTGCGCGCCTACAAGCCTAATCAGCTCTCACTCCCCGGTAAGCTTTGGACCTATTTTGCCAAGCTCGGAGAGTTCCTCACGGCTGAGCCGCGCGAGGCGAATACCGAGGGGGGCATCTTCCCTGCTATATTCGGCACGGTAATGATGGTGATGTTGATGTCCGTCTTTGTCACCCCGTTCGGGGTGGTTGCTGCGGTCTACCTGCGCGAATACGCAAGACAGGGTTTCATTACAAGGGCGATTCGCATCGCGGTGAACAATCTCGCCGGGGTGCCCTCCATTGTCTACGGTGTTTTTGGTCTAGGCTTTTTTATCTATATT
>CAXBLN010000113.1:0-11995 GCA_963976555.1 uncultured Gammaproteobacteria bacterium | reverse complement strand
CACCGCATCATCGGCCGCCGTCAGAGTTATCATGGCAACACCCTGGGCGCACTCGCCACCGGCGGCAACGCCTGGCGCCGGCAGCCCTTCGCCCCACTACTAATAGACACCACCCACATCGCACCCTGCTACGAATATCGCGGCCGGGAAACCGATGAATCAGCATTCGACTTCGGGCAACGCGTGGCCAACGAATTACAATCCGAAATCGAACGGCTGGGACCGGATCAGGTCATGGCCTTCGTCGCCGAGACCGTAGTCGGCGCAACTTTGGGCGCAGTGCCCGCCATACAAGGCTACTTCAAACGCATTCGCGAAATCTGTGACGAATATGGCGTGCTTCTCATACTCGACGAGGTCATGTGCGGCATGGGCCGCACCGGTAGTCTGTTTGCGTATGAGCAGGAAGGCATTGAGGCGGATATCGTCACCGTGGCCAAGGGCCTTGCTGCGGGCTATCAACCCATAGGAGCAATGCTCTGCACGTCAACAATCTATGACGCCATCGCCAATGGCAGCGAATTCTTTCAGCACGGACACACCTATCTCGGCCATCCAGTTGCTTGTGCGGCGGGCAATGCAGTAGTGAATGCAATCCTGAACCGTGGTCTGTTGCCACGCGTGCTGACTCAGGGCGATAAACTTCGTGCGGCGCTGACGGCTGCGTTCGGTGAGCGACCCTATATCGGCGATATCCGCGGCCGTGGCCTGTTCATTGGCATCGAACTGGTCAGCGACAGAAGCACGAAGCAGCCGTTCGCGCCTGCGCTTGGTATTCACAAGCAATTAAAGAAACTCACTCTGGAAAATGGCCTGATTTGCTATCCAATGGGCGGCACGTTGGATGGCCAGCAAGGTGATCACATTCTGCTCGCTCCTCCTTTTATATTCGAGGACCAACACATCGAAGAGTTGATCTCCAAGATTGAAATCAGTTTCAATGAAGTCAAATTTACCTGATCGAGTGCTGCAGTCCAATGAGCTCTCTACGCGTGTTTACTACGCCAGATACTCGCGCTAGAGTTGAACCATGCTTCCTACTTAACTACATTCTTGCACGGATAAGCCGTGGCACTCTCAGGAGAATCTATGCCAAATAACACGTCACCCCGCCAGGATGAGGCAAGCAAAGCCCTCACCACACTACTCAGCTCACTCTGTCTGACTGCACTGATCAATGTCATATTAGTCAATCCCTCGCTCGCCCAAACCGAACGCCCCCGCGCTCGCGAAGCTGGGCTCATCGTCGGCATATTCGAACCGGGGCAGTACAACGCCATCACTGACGTTGCGGGGGTCAGAGTTGGTCACACCACTGTCATCCGCGGCGACGACGTCCGCACCGGAGTCACTGCCATCATCCCTGGCTCCGGCAATCTCTATACCAATACCATGCCCGCCTGGATTCATGTTGGTAACGGTTACGGCAAGCTGATCGGTGAAACTCAGGTGCGCGAATTCGGCGAGATCGAAACCCCCATCCTCCTCACCTGCACTCTCTGTGTCTGGAGCGCGGCGAATGCCTTAAAGGAATGGATGTACGAACAACCCGGCATGGGCGAGCACACCCTTAATCCTATCGTCGGCGAGACCAACGACAGCCAGGTAAACAATATGTGGGCCGACCCCATCCAGCACGACGAAGTGTACGCCGCCCTGAACAGTGCCAGCAGCGGCCCCGTCGAAGAAGGCAGTGTCGGCGCCGGCACCGGCACTCAGGCCTTCGGCTGGAAAGGCGGCATCGGCACCAGCTCCCGGGTACTGCCCGACTCACTTGGTGGCTACACCATCGGCGTGCTCGTGCAGACAAACTACGGCGGCATCATGACCATCAACGGCGCACCCGTCGGCCGCGAACTCGGTACCTACTCCTTTCGTAATGAAACACTAGCCGCAGACGACGGCGACAAAGACGACTGTTCCATCATGGTGGTACTCGCCACCGACGCACCGCTCAATGCCCGCAGCCTGGACCGCCTTGGCGTGCGCGCCATCATGGGTCTGGGTCGCACCGGTTCGTTTGCCAGCAACGGCTCCGGTGACTACGTCATCGCCTTCTCCACGCACCCTTCCGTGCGCAAGCCGCGCGTCAGCGACACGCCCATCCAAACGCAAGAACTGGTAAACGCCTCCATGTCACCCTTGTTTGCGGCGGCGGCGGAAGCCACTGAGGAAGCGGTGTATAACGCGATCTTCAAGGCAACCACGATGACGAGTTCACGCGGTGAGTTAAAGGAAGTGCCGATGGATCAGTTACTGGAAATCCTGGAGAAGCATCGAGTGCTGAATTGGGATGAAACGGTGCCGAGGTAGTTACAAAGGCAAGCTAGTATCGTGGGTCAGAATGAGAGGGGACACTATGATCCTATTTGTTCCCTAGAACTCGCTCTGGCCGCTATCGCATCCTATACACATTACTGGATGGCATTGTTCTTAAGCTATTAAACTATCAGTGTCCCTTAGTTCCCGAAGCCCTCCGAAGGAATTGATCAAAAATAAATCCCTCCGTCCCCTTTATTTTTTGCGGAGTAGCTCAAAAAACCAAAACCGGGCGCATGATACGAAAGCTAGCAAATTAAACACGACGGGGTGACTACACTTAGATGACTGCTGTCTTGTTGACAGGGATCGACTTATGGGCGTCCCCTTTATTTTTCCCTTTATTTTCTGTGTAGGATATGAAAAGCGGCTAAGTTATCAGTTTCCCCTACCTTCTGAATGCTCGGTAGTTGGTACGCTCTAATAGTACTGAGCTGTTTGTAATGGCAAAGTTCTCATGTCTACTTTGGCCTCGCACGCCACAATGACACAATCTGGGTCCTGTCTGGCTAAACAGAGCCTCCGACACATGTTTCCTGCACTCTTCGCAAATGTTTTGGACTTCATTCGGTCAAGACCGTATTCTGGGCAAACACATACTCTGAAGAATAGAAGTTCACGTCAAATCGGCTAGTAAATATGGAGCTATTAGCAGTTCTGCTGGCCCTAGCACTCCTAATTGGAGCTGTGCTGGGCTGGGTCTCACTTTTCCGGATTCGAAAACTGGAACAGCAAGTCATCCGTCTTGAGCGCACCTTGGTCAATATTGTTGATCAATTGAAGATCATTGGTGTGTCAACAGATCGGATTGATGGTCATGATGTTTCAGCGATTTCGCCTCAAGCCACAGAACAACAAGAACCAGAAGCTTCGGCGTCAGCCGCCTTCAAGCCCGCTCCCATAACTCAAAGCGTTTGGACCGGCGAGCCCGCAGATGATTCTGAACCCCCTGCCCTAGAACCAATCTCAGCCCCTGTTGCTACCGATCACTCAATAAGTGACAGACCAAAACTAATCTCTCGAATGCGCGATCAATGGATGGTGTGGCTAGGTGGTCTTTCGGTAGGTCTGTCTGGTATTTTCATGGTGCGCTATTCCATCGAACAAGGGTTATTGGGCCCACTCGCCCGAGTAATCTTCAGCATTTTAGGCGGCCTCCTGCTTCACGGAGTCGCCGAATGGGGCAGACGAAGGAGTCGGCAGCGCTTTCAGGCACTTGCTGCACTCGCTGGAGGGGCAAGCATCATTTTATATGCTGCGCTGCTTGCGTCCTTGCATCTCTACAAGTTGTTCCCACCGAGTCTGATCTTTGCCGCTTTAATAATTGTTTCGCTCTGCACAATGGCCCTAGCAGTTCTCCACGGGCCGGTACTGGCGATTCTCGGTATTCTAGGTGCCTACGTAATACCCGTTCTCGTAGATACTGGCAGCGACAATGTACTCTCTCTGTATGTCTACTCGATCATCATCACGGCGGCTGCCTTACTGCTAATGCGCTACGTATACCGTCCCTGGCTTTGGAGTGGCATGCTAGCGGGGTCCCTAGGCTGGTGGTTAGTTACAATCGATAGCAACGCTGCACTAGGCTTACGAGGCTACTACCTCGCCGCACTGCTCTATTTGTTTCTCGCCATGCCAGGGTGGGATTGGCTACTGCGCAGACCTTCGCTAATCTCGTCGCTTCCAGACCCCGATGACGGCTTAGGTAAGTCTAAAGATTCTGGAATTCTGGCGCTCACCAAAATCAACCCATTCTCGCTACCAAAAAGTTTAGACAACGCGCCCGGCCTGCTCTCGCTCGTAATTCTTATTTTGGCCTTCGGCTTTACGATTACCGTAGAACAGACCCTTTCCTCCGCACTATTTCAATGGACACCATTCGTAGTCATTCTCTTGATAGCTTCCGGCAACAAGCCAGAGTTACTTCCCTTGGTCGCTGCCTCGCTAGTTGTTCAGCTACTCGCATGGTTAACGCTCGGCCTAACTACCTATGATGGCGTTCAGCTAGAAGGGTTGATTGGTCCGAGTCAATTCGAGTTCATCCTCTATGCAGGATGGATGGCTTTTCTGTATACCTCACTCTCACTTCGGAATTTACTCACCAGCTCCAGCAGAAATTTCTGCTGCGCTCTCGCCGTGGCCTCGCCGCTGCTATGGCTAAGCCTGTGCTACATGCTAGTCAGCGACCTATCCGAGTCTATCTACTGGGGAGCTGTCGCGGTGGGACTAGGCTTGTTCTATCTAGTGTTGGCTAGCTGGAGACTGAAGCTCGACAAACAAGCGCAGCTCTCTGGAACCAGTAAAGTAGAGAAGGAATATTTTGCTGTATGGCTGATACTCGCGGGTCATTTCGCCTATTCATTGGCAGTCGCCATCATGGTTCGCGAAGCCGGGTTAACTCTTGCGCTTTCTGCACAAATTCTTTCTATCGCCTGGTTGATTCATCGCTATGATCCCCCTCGATTGGACCTGCTATTGAAGCTGGTTCTAGCGGTTGTTGTCGTGCGCCTAACACTGAACCCCTGGCTACTAAGCTATCCAGCCGATGTGCATTGGTCTTTCTGGACCTACGGCGGCGCAACAGTGTTCGCCGCCTTAGGAGCCTGGCGCCTAAGAGAGAACGAAAAGCTAGGAAAGTGGCTAGAACTCGCCGCCTTACACCTGTTCGTGCTAACGCTCTGGGCCGAGACTCGTTACTACATCTACGATGGAGAAATATTCCGACAGCAGGTAGACCTATTAGAATTCTCTATCAATACCGCTCTCTGGTCAGCGCTTGCGCTTGTGTATTATCTTCGCCACAAGGTGAGTCAGAACCTAAAACCTGTGTACATTCTGGCTTCCAAGATATTGCTATGTATGGGGCTCGGCAGCTACCTGATGGTATTGCTTTATCTAAACCCTTTCTTTACCCGCGAGTCCATCTCGGCTACACCGGTATTCAACATTTTGCTTCTCAGCTATGGATTTCCGGTAGTGATCGGCGCGCTACTCTACAAGTACTACGACAGAGCATTCCGTAAACACCTCGGGGCCTTCGTCGGCCTCGCTGCTTTCGCATTTATCAACATAGAAATTCGTCATCTATGGTCCGGCACACTCTCCAGCGCCAGCACAATGTCCAATGGGGAGCTCTATACCTACACAATAGTCTGGTTGGTTCTGGCGATAACTGCGCTGCTCGCGGGATCGCTTCGCTTTGGCAACGATGTATACCGCGCCGGGTTTGGATTGATGATGCTGGTGATTGGAAAGATCTTCCTGTTCGACATGGCTGATCTTGAAGGGTTGCTCAGGGTTGCTTCGTTTATGGGGCTGGGCTTGAGCTTGTTAGGTTTGGCGTATTTGTATCAGCGGTTTAATTTGGCTCAGGGCAATGCCTCGAATTTAGATTAGGGAGCAGGAGGGACACCCACAGCTTTCCAGCTTAACAACTTAATGAGTGAGGAAATTCTTAGTCTGTAGGTAACATTAACAGGCAATAATTTTGAAACGACCGCGCATTGAGTATTCAACACGCTCCATTAAGTTATTAAATTATGAGTGTCCCCTGCCCTCCTTAAGATCTTTCCTGTGCGTTAGTCAGAAGAATCAGGGTGGTTTATAGCTAAGTCTTCGCTAACATCAGCCCACCATTTAAGATATTCTTTGGCCGCGGATTCACCTTGTTTTACCAACTTCTTTTTCAGAGAATCAGTCAAATCAAAGTCGAAAGTGCTAACTCCAATCGTATCTATATAGACTGTTCTGTGCCAATCATCGCTATGCAGGTGTTGACTATCTTGAACTGACAACACTGTTTTTATTAACTCCATAGTGTAGTCAAGGAAATTCTCGATATCATTGCTTTGCGGTTCATTTCCGTCTCTGAACACAGCTATCTCTTTACCGGAATCAAGCCTGAATCCTAGAGTTTCCTTATTGTAAATATTCGGACTAGACGATGGATGTTTTTTCTTCAGTATTTTATTCTCTGATTTATAATAGTTAGGAACTCGAATTAAAGACGTGTCTGAAAGGTATTTCTCTCTATCAAACAACTTTACTGGATAATTATTTATCGCTCCACCGTCCACGAACACATCCTCTCGATCATCTCTGACAGCACGAAAGAACAGTGGTATAGACATTGATCGACGTACAGCATCCACAACCCTCATTCTGGGAGTATGTTCTACAGAGTAGACTTCACCAAAATTTGTAGAAATGTTTGAAGCATAAACATACAGCGATTTATCCGAGTGTTCGGCTAGTGCTTTGAACGTAATATTCCTACTTCCAGTTTTACTCTTAAGTAAATCGCCAATCCAGTCTCTGAAGAAATCACCCTTGTACCAACCATACTCATCCTTCAGCCTTTTCATGTCTTTCAAGACACCCCAGCTATCATCTTTGAAGTCATTGAAATTCAATTTCTTTAATTCTTTTAATGTTTCAGCGTTATTGAATCCAGCGGCATACAGCACAGCATTTATGGCTCCAGCAGAAGTCCCTCCTACTCTCTCAATGTTTTCCAATATACCTACATTTTCAAGCACCTGCATTGCACCAACATAAGCGATGCCTTTAACACCGCCACCTTCAAATACCAAGTTTTTGAACGGGTACGTCATAACTTGCCTCCCTAAGCATCAGTTGATAAGTGGTAATATTAGTACGATTGTAGATTTCTTCGAATTCTGCTTTCAGTATTTGTATATAGCATATTCATGTGAAACCTTATCCAGCCACGAATATAACGGGAACCGTGGCTAGATACCAATAAAAAGCGAATTCTTGAGGCAGTCATAGCAGCACTTTTCGCTACCCCAACACATTCTCATTCAATGGCTGCCCTGAAAAGCTGTTTTCTTGACTCCGGGACGAGTGTTCTAATACTTAGAACTCAAACTTGATACAGTAATGGAGACCGGCTTCAAATTCTCAGCAGGTGTGATCACGTCATGAAAATGATTCGAACGAATTGCTTCATTAAGTTATAAGGTTATTAGTGTCCCCTGCTCTTATCCCCTGCTCTTACCGAGTGACTCGATAGCGGCTAGCATGATCGGCAATAAAGGCAAATCTCACTCCGCTTCTTTCGCGAAGTAGATGGCTGCCTTTTTTAGTATTTCATTCTCCTCCTGGAGCCGTCTATTCTCAGCGCGTAATCTTGCTGTTTCATTGCTGTTTCATTGCTGGGAGTTTGTTTGTTGCGCTTTCCTACTCCAGGAAATGCATCGCGGCCATAGGTACGGTACCAAGCTCTTCCTTCCACCTGTGTAAGTGAGTGCGTTTAACACCCAATTCTCTGGCTAGCTGGGCTACGTTCTTATCGCTTTTTTCTAATAAGGTAACGGCTTCGCGCTTGAATTCTGGGCTAAATACTTGCCTCTTTCTGATCGACATACATACTCTCCTTTGGGACTATTGTCCCTATTAGAGAATGTGCGTCAAATTGGGGTAGGATCAGAGTGCCCCTAATCAACTCAGGAAACAATGGTGTCGGAGGAACTTACATAAGCGCGGATTGCATGCCTACATTATCGAATTGGCATGAACTACGTCAACAACATGATGTGAGAAAATTAACCCTGAAACCGTTGACCAGAGCGCAGCCCGCCTAATCAGTAATTCTAGAGCTACGACGCTTTTACCCTGCCCCCAATAGTTCGATCAGTTATTGTACGAATCGTGCTGGCATTCAGCCTTATTCCTATCCCTTCCTCGGCAAGTTCTATTGAAGGCTGATATAAAATATCCAGCTAGAGCACGGCTAGATATTTTTCTACTTAGAATATCCATAAGTAAAAAATACTGCTCCGAGCTATTTATACTGTATAGATAGGGAGCGCCAGTGAACTGAAATAAGTTATCAGGAGTGCCTTCGGGGGTGAAAAAGAACGATTCATCAGTTTGAATATTTTTCATACTAACAGACTCTATAAAAATCCTTGGCCTGAGAATATTTGCTTGGTTGCAACGATATACTATCTGCGCAGCGTATTGATCAGTTTGAGCAGGACTAGATCTACGATCTGTCACTGTATATAACTTGTAAACAACTTCTTTAGAAACATCCCCATAGCTTTTACTAAATTTAAACTTGCTATTTTGACGCACATATTGACCAAGATCAAAAGCAGAAACTACGGCTATATCAGCATCCAAATAGTCAACTATATCCCTTTCAGAATTGGCAACCACGCCTTCACCGCATGTTGTGTTGAACGCAAAAGAATCAGATTCCACAACAGAATATTGCGGATGCGTCAATGTCGCGAATGTTACTACTGATCTCTTATTTAATCCCTCCAATTCAGTTTGGCTAATGTAACCACTAATGTACTGGTAATCGAGTCGATTGCCCTGATTTCCGACAAGCTCCATAACAGTATTATCGCCTACAGAGACTGCATTAGAGGAAAATACTGCGCCGGCCCTTATTCTCAGCAACTCATCATCATCTTGCTTATCACAGTTAGCTGTAAGGCATACCTGATACGGACTATTAAAAATAATACCCTGATCTCCGAATATTGTTGGAAAAGATCCAGGAGAAATAACATTTTTCCTAACTAGCAATCGAACACCATCTTGCGTCGTAGCAGCGAAATAATTTCCTGACAAGATATTTCTAGTAGAATTCTCATCTACGTCAAACAATAGAAAAGTGATTGGAAGATACGTAACTACTGGGTATCGCCCATCAATCGGGATTGAAGACAGCGCAAATGACCCTGACAATGTAACGCGGGCCTCATTGGCTGATTGAGCTAGCACCTCTACTGGCTTTCCTATAAAAGCCAACACTATTACGAACACGGCAATGAATTTATTCATTATAATAATCACCTCCCGCTCTTTTGCAGAGCGCCGATTGCACCGTCACGAAGAGCTCTTAAGAGTTTGACATATGCAGCACGCAGACTGAGCAGGGCCGGCTCGTATTCATCAGGTGAAAATTCTTGATCCGACCCCAAACTAACATTCAATTCACGAACTTCTGTATTGAATTGTGATATTTTTTCAGACGATACTGCACCAAACGAAGAAAGCACTTCAAGCGAAGACTGAAATTCCCCTTCATAATTTCTTAGAGAATCAACTTCCTCTGAAGTCATTTTAAAGCCATTAGCCGTTATAGAAGTTACGTCAGAATAATATGCACCAAATAACCCCTGAAGATCGTTCATACCGTCTAGTATCAAACCGCTCTCCAAATTTAGTATTGCTTCGACTCGCGATATGTCTTCCATTTTTGACGTAATCGCTTGCTGAACTAACCAAACAATTAGACCAGCCATCAGACCGACAAGCAATTTATCAATAACGCTTTTAGTAAGTGTTTCTAATGCTAGCTCTTTCAAATTATTCATATTTATTCTTGTGGCCGAACACCACATTAAGGCTATTAGTATGAAATGTTCTCGTTTGATTTAATGGTTCTAGAACCTGAACATAGATTTAGCAATATCTTTTTCGCATTCCAAGACAAGCTAACCCTATTGATTTTATGATCTATAGACATACACAAGCAAACTTTTCAATCTTCAACCTTCTAAAGGTGGCATTCAGTATGGAACAACTCCAATTTCCTGCTATGCGACTTTAGGTAGTTCAGGAAATTTGAAACCAATATAAGTGCCAGAACTCACACCCATCAATCCCAGGAGAGTTGCAGAGAATTCAGGCATCTTTAAGTTTGTTACAACTTCAATAATAAAAATTATAGCCAGGACTAGCGTCCAAGAAAATATTTGAAATCGATGAAAACTAACGCCCCCAGCATCTGACACCATATCTCTGAAATACCCTCTTGAAGCCTTGGCTTCATTAAAATTCGGCAACTCTTTAAGGGACTCTTCAATTTCGAAAACCTTTGCATTATTATTTGTCAGCTCAGCCAGCAACAAAGCATCTTTAGCCAAATCAGGGCTATTTTCTATATCAATAATTCGTTCAGAGAAGGCATTTTTTTTAGCCTTAAGCTGACTATACGCAATTACATTTGCACTACTCTTGCTTCCATCAATTACAGCAGCACTGAATGCTGTTCCCGCGCTTATACCCATAAGCCCTAACAGCGAACTACTTATTGAGCCCAAATCGCCCGTAATAAGATAAATGAAGGGATACGTGCCTATTACAAGGAAAAACCAGATCGCCATTTGAACTCTACTAATACTGAAAGGCTTCCGCAGGCCATGATCAGTAGGTTCTTTCCCTGCATCTCTAATTATATTGCTCTTCACTGCACAATAAAGGAATAGACCAAGAATTATCATAAACAGTATAGAAAATGCTATAGCATAAGTTCTATTAACTAACTCTATTTCAAGGGTGGCGAGAGACTCTATGGGGGTTTGTCCAAACTTTCCAATACTAACATTGACAACAGTCGATAGAGAATTTTTACGTCTTGAGATTATATTGTCCCAGCTGTCCTTGGAGGCAGCGGTACGCCTAAGAACGAATTCAACGGTGCCATTCATGGGAAAGCTAGTATTCACATCATCTAATGCCAGCCCATCTAAGAAAGGAACTATAATACCGCCTCCCTTCTTCAAAGAGCCTAAGTTCTTGACTTGAAGTTTAACTACCGATCCCATCTTGACATTCTTACCTCCTTGGTCATAAAGCACACTTAGAACTTGTGCCTCTTCCTGCGCTTGCGCCACATTGATTAATATTAGCGAAACGGCAGTAATCAGGAAATTGCCAATTAGTAAGTAGTTTTTCCTTCTCATTATGGTTTCCTCCATGGAAGTCATAGCATCCAACTCGACAGTACCTGAGTGGTTTCACGCACAATCTCAAAGGCTAGCTGACTGAATTTAATCATAGAAACCGACCTTAGCTAACTTGGAGAAACTCACTCTTTCAAGTCAATACTTCTAGTAATTTGATTACGCTGCTGGCAAGATTTTGCAAATTATTTTGCAAAGCCGCAGCTTTTTTGTTTCTTGATGCAGATGACTGTACTATCTTCATCAAAGCTAAAAGATTCTCTTTATCAACTTTTGTCGGGAAAAGTCTTTGCACATCACTCATTTTTAGAGTGGTGAGCTTAGAAATTTCTGCTGAGAACTTCTCGTTTGTCTCGGCGGCTTCGTTGTCAAAATTAAATGGCATAAAATGCTCCTCCCTAGTTCAAAAAATTATCCAGTGCACCAGCTGCGTTATCGATAGTAATGACAGCATCCGCCGCTTCGTCACTTATTTTCAATATCGAGTCCATCGCAGCGTTACGTTCTTCTATGATATTTATTTTTTGTAAAAACTCATCCTGCGCAGCTACAACTTCCACAACAGATTCAAGATAGGCTTTGAGTGTCGCCTGACCCTGATGTAGATTTGCATATCCCTCATCCAGTGCATTTTGTAGCTCAAGCTTCCTTGTCCGCAAAGGTACTTTTAATTCGCGACGGCGAAGGTTAATCTTGGCTACTGCAGCGCTATTAAACTCAATCATAATGCGGCCGAATTGAGCACGATAACCAATTTTAGCTTCATCTAAAGCACTAACTATAATATCGGTTTCTACTGAATTGAAAACACCAGATGAGGAAATAGCGCTATGTAGGGAGTCAGTGTCAATATCAATGCCAGCTTTAACTTCATCAATCGCTGCTATTACTGCAGGATTAGCTACTGCACGCGAGAGAAAGTCTGGCGTCCACTGATTGTCTACAAA
>CAXBLN010000112.1:0-12010 GCA_963976555.1 uncultured Gammaproteobacteria bacterium | reverse complement strand
AAAGGGCGTCTAGATCAGCAATTCTGGAACGCGATCGAACACAATATGAATTTCTATCTGGATCGTAGAGGCGTTAGAGACTGGTGGCGTTCTCAGCCATTCAAGTTCGATCTTAGCTTCATCGAATACGTGAATGTCTATCTAGAGACCCAAAGCTATCATGAGAAAGATGAGGCAGCGTTGCAATCTGAGGTTTCACCTGAGGATTAGTGCGATATCTCCTCAGTGATCATTCATTCTATATCTAATATCCGGTAAAAAGACGCGCACTAATTCTGTCCATTGTCCTATCACGTGCTAACGAGATCACCCGGGACGTATTTAACACTCGAATAGAATGAGTCTATGGGTGATTCTGTATCATCCGATAAATCACTTGGGCTATATCCGGCCGCATTCCCCATAGCCATAATACCCATGTGCATGAGCGCATCTGCCACTAGCTCACTGCAGAAATAGTGTGAAGCAATGGCATGGCAGTGACTGGTTTTGTCTTGAGCCGTGTTATCAATATTATCCTGAGCTGCTTCGATTGTTTTTCCAATTATGAGTTTTAGCTCGCTATCGGGCAAATTGTTAATTGCATCGTCTCTCAATTCACTCCTAATCTTTGCGACTGTATGGTCACTAAATTGCTCATTTTCCAACTCTTTGGCAACAAAGTGTCCGGCTGCTACCAGATGTTCGGCAGGATAGATGGAATCACGGATATTTGCGTTCGCCGTAAACTCTTTGAGTTTTGCCACGTCGACCTTGTCCGCTTTGATTTTCTCGAATTGTCTTATACCAAAGACAGCGTATTCTTTGCTCTTGGCGTAGTCTTCCATACGCTGATCGAAATTCACTAACATTACGCCGGCTTTTTCAGTCCCGGCCTTTCCGCTATAGCCGATGTCTCGGCCAGCTGTGACAGAGCTTTCGAAGAGGAGCAGCTCGTGCTCCGCACATTCTATATCTTCGCCTCTGATAACCATGGCGCAATGGGACCAGGAACCGCCGGTTATATCTCGAATGAGTACGCTATCGCTTGCTAGCCCCTGAAAGAAGACCAGGTCGCCTGTTTGTAGACCCTGCCTCAAGCTAGCGAGGCTCACTAATGTTTGCTTGCCCATAATTTTCCCGATTAATTAGTTTCTCTGTAGGTTACCAAATTTGTTGCCGTACGATACAGTTAATCTTCAGGGGTACTTCCTACCATCTCGATAGGAGCTCGAGTGATTTTTGCAACTGTAACTTTCAGGGTATATTGTTAGGCGAAGGTGAGCGTCTAGAGCTTCTGGGCCGGGTCTGCAAGCGCTGCTGGAAGGATTCGGTAGCCTGAACATTTGCTATCTCTGTGCACACTCCGCTGCTATATTAGCGCGCCTTTTCATACTTGGGCATTTTATCTACTAATTTGGTGCTATCTAAATGACTGAAACATCGAGTGTTTCCCGACCGGGATCGACTGTCTCCCGAAATTTCCTGTTTGTCTCCTACGATGCACTTATTGGCGATCTGGCTTACCGCGTGCTGCAGGAAGGCAATCAGGTCAAGTACGCGATCAAGAACCCCAAGGATCAAGATGTGGGAGCTGGCTTCGTGCCGATGGTTCCCGATTGGCGAAGCGAGGTTGATTGGGCTGATGTGATAGTTTTCGATGACGTACTGGGCATGGGCATTGAGGCCGAGAAGTTGCGGGCTATGGGCAAGGCGGTGGTTGGCGGGTCTGCCTACACGGACATGCTCGAAGACGACCGGTCCTTCGGCCAGGAGGAGCTCAAGAAGCACGGTATATCCATTATTCCCTATAAGCAGTTCGAGGGTTTTGAGGATGCCATCGAATTCGTCAAGGCAAACCCGGATCGCTATGTGCTTAAGCCCTCTGGTGAAGCCCAGAATCTGAAGGGACTTCTTTTTATCGGCGAGGAAGAAGACGGCTCAGATGTTCTGCAGGTGCTCGAAGACTATCATCAGGCCTGGGCAGAGCGAATTCCAGTTTTCCAGCTACAGAAGCGCGTGGTGGGCGTGGAGGTAGCGGTGGGTGCCTTCTTCAATGGCAAAGAGTTTGTCATGCCGATCAACATCAATTTTGAGCACAAGAAACTATTTCCTGGAGATCTCGGCCCCTCCACAGGCGAGATGGGTACAGCTATGTTTTGGTCAGGGCCCAACCGGATATTTAACCAGACATTGAAGAAACTGGAACCTAAGTTGGCATCGGAAAACTACGTGGGTTATATCGATCTTAACTGTATTGTCAGCGGCAGTAATATTTACCCCTTAGAATTTACTGCGAGATTCGGATACCCAACCATCTTCATTCAACAGGAAGGGATAACGACGCCTATAGGCGAGCTGCTTTACGGGCTCGCGACTGGCACCCGCAACTCGTTCAAAACCAGAACCGGTTTTCAGGTAGGCGTACGCATTGTTGTGCCTCCGTTTCCCTTTAGCGATCCGGAGACATTTGCGGTTAAATCCAAAGACACAGTGATCCATTTTAGGAAAGGCAAAGAAGGCATTCACTTCGAAGACGTGAAGCTAGTGAACGATGAGTGGGTGATTACGGGCACTTCCGGCGTCATTCTAGTAGTTGTCGGCACTGGCGCGACAATGAAGCAGGCGCAGAAACAAGCCTACGGACGAATCAAGAACCTAATAATCCCTCATATGTATTATAGGGTAGATATCGGAAATCGCTGGTTCGATGACAGCGACAAGTTGCATTCGTGGGGGTATCTGAGAGAGCTATGACACCAAGCCTACGAGAAGTTAGCGACGTGGAAGAGTGCCATTCGCTGTGGAGCCAGTTTTCGCCCAAACTGCGTGCTTGGGATAACTGGGATCTAATGTTCGCGTTTCATGACACGAATAATTGCCAATTCAAGTTTCAGGTTTTAGAACAGGGCGGAGTTTCTGTCGGCCTAGTGCCCCTGGTGTATAGTGCATTGGATGATCGCTTCGAGATGTTCGGGGGGAGTTATCCCGAGAACCGCATACTGTGGATTGAGCTAGAGCATTTTCCCGTGGTGTTTGACGCTTTGCCAGAGAAAACCTCGTTGTTCGATCTGCGCGGAAAGTGGGTTGCAGATATTCTCGTCCGGTTTCCGCAGTACGCAGCCAACTTTGTTGAGGAAGACAAGCAGTATTTTCTGACGCCATCCAAGTTCGATTATGACTTCAATAACCATCTGGTCAATACGTTCTCATCCGATCGTCGGAAGGGGTTTCTTAAAGATGTTCAGAAGGTGCGCAACGTGTGCACAGAGATGCGTTGGTCCGAGGATGACGAATCCGAGGCGTTCATTGATCTCAATGTGCAAAGTTTTGGCGAGGAGTCTGATTACAAAAGTGACGCAGGGAAGGCCGAAGTGCACAGAGTGATCAGTGCTCTGCAAGCGCTTGGTATGTTGAGAACACTAACTATCGCAATCGATGGCACAATTCAAGCCGTGTCCATGTCTGCCGTGAATGGCGAGGATTGGATTGTTCTGTATTCATCCAGCAACAATAAGATTAATAATCTTGGAAAATTACTGACTGTAGAAACCATTCAAGAAGGCTGCCGCCTTCGAGTCAAAGAAATAAATTATATGACGGGCCTGGCATGGAAGGCTGCCTGGCATATGGATACCCTTGCTTGTCGTACGTTTCGCAAACCGGCACGGCCCGTCTCGATTGGAGCTGCTGCTAACTTAACAAACTAAGCTATCTATTCCATATTTAGGTAGTGCTCGAATATCGACTCTACAACGCCATGATCGCTACCATCTGTTTGATCATCGATGATGGCTACGGTTCGTTTAAACAGGTCTTGGGCTTCTTGTTCGCTGTTACCGATGCAGGTCATACCAAGCTTCCCGTATTGGGAAAGAGCGCCTAGCATGTAGAATAATACGCCGGTTTCTGTAGCGTGTTTGAAATTTATTCCGTGTTTGGATGCGATCTGTAACAGGTCTTCCGGTAGTAGGCCGCGGTAAGCAGGGGATTTCAAATTGTCAGTTGCGCTATAGTATTTTGCTTGCCCCTGGGGGGTGTGGAATAGACCGGTGTCGTTATTGAGTCTGCCGCCTGTTAGGAACTCGAGGGCATGGAAGGGCGGAGTCGTGCCGCACATACGTAGGTTGATTTCTATTGCGTAAAGCGACCAATCACCCTTTGCTTCCTGCTTGACTAAAAAGTCTATGCCGAAGCGTCCGAGCACGCCTTTAGCACTTAACGCTCTACCAATTTTGTCAGCCTCACGGTGCAGCAATTGCCTATATTCATCATGAGCAGGGAATTTGCAACCAAGGTAGACCTGTCCAGTCGAGCCGCCTAGCACTTGTTCATGACTGGAGACAATTGCGCTGGTGCCGTCGGGGTGGATACGCATCTGTACGCTCGGAGAGCGCATGTCTTTGCCGTCTATCATTTCTTCCACGATGCCGCCCATCTCCAAAAATTTTCTCATAAACCGGTCGTAAGTTTCCTGCGGCGAAGACCACTGTAGAGTATGCAGAGCGTCGCGGATAGAATCGCTATCGCTACGGTTCGCAGGGTAGATGAATACTCCATTCCCTTCGCCGGCAAAGCCCTCGTCAAGTTTTACAACGGCTCTTGCGATCGAAGGTCGCTCCTCTGCCAGCGCTATGAGAGCTGCGACCACGTCGGCTTCGCTATGAAGGTTCTCCGATCCAGCCGGATGTTGCACGCCGGCTTCGATGAAGATCTCTCTGCTGCCAGACTTGGTGCCATAGTGTAGTAATTCGGGGTCCACTCCATTCAATGGAATGCCGAGCTCCAGGGCTAGCTGCCTCTCCAGTGCGGTAGAGTTGTAGCAGGTAAGGTAGGCGCGTTTCGGGTTGCCCAGCAGGCTTTTTAGTCGTGCCATGAGACGGGGGCGCTCGAGAATCTTTTCAGTTAGAGGTCGCGAACTGGAATCGAACACAGATACCATTTGGAGACGCTGCCGTGCCTGGCTCAGGGTGACTCCATCGAGAAGCTGCAGGTAGTAGTCGACAATGTCAGGGTTCACGGGAGTACTGGTAACGTAGATTACTCTGGCATTAGGGTTACGAAGTCGAATGAGGGCGAAAAGTAGCCGCTCTTCGTAGAATGATGATCCCAATACTTTGGACAGTTCCTCCTGGTTTACACTCAGAGATGGAATGATAACTGACGTGTGTTCATAGTCTGTGTCCGTTTGCAGCTCAGACCAGATTTTTGGTAAGCGTAGTTTGAGCGCGGCAAATCTTTTTCTATCATCAGCCATTTCTAAATCCCAATCTAATTTTTATTGTAGGAAGCAGCCGCGCAAGGGCGATCAATTTCCATAAGTGCTAACTTGCATGAACCGTTACCGTTTCACCAATTTCGTTCATTATTATGCGTAGTTGATCATAGTCCGGGTGACGGAGCCGCATCCAGGCATTTGCCATATACCCGCCTTCTATGGGTTGCGTGGCGGTGCCTTCGCTCGGGAAATGGGCCGCAACTATACAATCACCATATTTGTCCTGAATTTGTTCCAGGCCTGAGTAGCCGTTAATCCTGCCATTCTGATTTGGCCGCAACGCTATCATGCCCGCCGCGAAACGTCGTGATGGGCGGGTGTGTCCGGAGCCATGGATGAAGCCATGGGCCCACTCGAAATAGAGGTCGAATTCGTTGGCTGCGTTGTAGACATCCCATTGGCCGACGCCGGGGGGGCGGCAGCCAATCTCAGAGAATCGTAAGCCCTTGGGTCCGGCAAACCATTCCATGTGTGTCGCCGATGTGCCGATATCTAATACGCGTATTACCTCCCTTGCTAACTCTCGAACCTTGCGGTAACCCGACGCTTCGACTCGGTTCGTCGTAATCATTTGGGGGGATATCCAGCGTTCTCTCATGGCCGTAAGTACATTGGGGTAGTAGTGAGTGATGAACTCGTGTTCAACCTTGCCGTCTATCGTCAGTGTGTCCAGATAGCCCTCATGCCCTTCAATGAACTCTTCGATGGCCATGGCCTCTCCGTTCGCCAGGCCGGATTCCTCTATAACTCGCTCGAGGTCAGCGTCATTGTCGATACGATAGGTGCCGGAGGCTCCGGCACCAGCAGGCGGTTTTACAATTAAAGGATATCCCACCGTTCTTGCAAACTCTCGCGCGTCTTGCGCATCTACTGCGCGTGTGGACTGTGCGCAGGGAATACCTGCTTGACGCAGGGTTTCTTTCATCGCCGGTTTGTCGCGGCACAGATAGGCGGTTTGCACTGTCGTACCGGGAATGCCGGCCGCTTCTCTTACGGCTGCGACCGCCATGATATGTGCTTCCACAGTGGCTTCTATTCTGTCGACCCAGGTAGTTGCTTGAATTTTTTTAACGGCACTCAGTAATGAGGGCTCATGTACAACTGACTCTACTTGAACATAATCGCTAAGCCAGCCCTTTATCTCGTTTGAGAGATGCTGCACAGGACGTTCTCCGATGCCGATGACGTTGGCTCCTGCAGCATGCAGGGCACGAACAAACTCGCGTTGATTATAAGGAAATGACGGTTCGATAAAGATGATGTTCATGCGCTCTGCCTCAATGATTCAAAAAGCTCAGCATACAAGGCTCCTTGCCGTTTCCAGGAAAAGTCCATAGCCATTCCGTTCTTTCGAACCTTGCGCCACATTGTTTTATTGGCATAGAGATCGAGTGCTGTATTTATGCCCCAGTCGAGCCCTGATTCGTTGTAGTCGCGAAAAACGATGCCCGTGCCCGTGCCCGACTCTGGATTGAAAAGTTGTACAGAATCGGCAAGCCCACCGGTCTCCCTAACAATGGGTACGGTACCATATTTCAAGCTATACATTTGGTTTAGCCCGCAGGGTTCATAGCGTGATGGCATGAGGAACATGTCACTCGCCGCTTCTATCCAATGGGCAAGCTTATTGTTATAGCCCTTGTAGAAATGCACTCGATCGCGATGGGCATTCTGCAGCTCACTAAAAAATTGCTCGAACCGCGGCTCACCATTGCCCAAGACGGCGAGTGAGAAGTTTCGCTGCCGCAGCAGTCGTGGTAGTACAGCCTCCATTAGATCGAATCCTTTCTGCCCTACAAGTCGGCTCACGATGCCTATTAGAGGTCGTCCTGCAGCGGCCGTTAGGCCCAATTCTTTCAGTAGGGCAGTCTTGCAAGATTGCTTGCCACGCATATTCTCGCTCGAGTAGTTCTTCGGAATCAGTGGGTCGATAGCGGGGTTCCAATCGTTCTCATCTACGCCATTGAGAATGCCAAGCAGGGATTCATTGCGTTCCCGCAGCAAGTCTTGTAGTCCCATGCCGTATTCTTCGCCCTGTATCTCACGTGCATAGGTAGGGCTGACGGTAGTTAGTAAATTAGCATAGAGGATGCCAGTCTTGAGGAAATTAATGCGACCCATGGACAGGTCATCTTGATGGAGAAATCCTTCTGCGCCAGCAAGGTCCAAGTCTCCTTTTATATCGGCACTGAAGATGCCCTGATAACCAATGTTATGTATGGTCAAGACGCTGCGACTCCTGGAAAACAGATTGTCCCATGCATAGATGGTCTTTAGAAATAGAGGAATCAGTGCCGCGTGCCAATCATGACAGCTGAATACATCGGGAGCGAAGCCCATGCGTTGACACATTTCGATTGATGCCCGTGCGAGAAGAATGAATCGCTTGTGTTCATCTGGCCCGCCGGAATAGAGGCCATCCTGATTGTAAAGTTCTGGGCATCTCAATAGAAAGATAGGTAATTCGAGGTTCGGCACATACGCCGTATCGATTGAATAGTGCCCATGGGAATCCCCTATGCTAATTGGGATATCCTGCAGAAAGTCCACGGGTACTACCGATAGGGACTCGGTATTGATCGAGGAATAGAACGGCATCAATACACGGACATCATGCCCGCTATGGTGCAGATAGGACCCTAGTGCGGCAGTAACATCAGCTAGTCCACCAGTTTTGGCCAGCGGAGCGAGTTCGGAAGTAGTGAGGCAGATCTTCAGCGGAGACGACAAGTCGAGTTCCATCCGTGAATTCAGAAGATGCTAGTATAGCCTACAAGGCTGGCTAGTCATCATGCTGCTATCAAACATATGGATAGAATTATGAATATTCTGCTAATTTCCCCTGGCTATCCTGCGGATATGCCGGAATTTACACGCGGGCTCGCAGAGAGTGGGGCCAGGGTCATTGGAGTAGGGGATCAGGGTAGAGGAGCGTTGCCGCAGCTCGTCGAGCGCTCTCTAAGTACCTATATCGAAGTGGCCTCGCTTTGGAGAACGCCTGAGGTGATAGCACAGCTGCAACAGCATCTGAAGGGCATCAACCTGGATCGCATAGAGTGTTTGTGGGAGCCCGGTATCATGTTGGCGGCAGAATTACGAGATTACTTCGGCGTACCTGGGCTTGGTATTGAGCAGGCCAACCGTTTCCGCGACAAGGAGGCGATGAAGGTTGCACTGGACGCAGCGGGTATCCGCACACCCAAACATATTGCTGTAAGCACTGCCGCGGACTGTTGGGATGCAGCTCAGGAAATCGGGTTTCCAGTTATCGTGAAGCCAATCGCGGGTGCGGGTTCCAGTGATACCTATCGGGTGAATAGTGCGGATGAATTGCGTTCGGTGCTGCCTCTGCTCCGTCACGTAGAGACAATCAGCGTCGAAGAGTTCGTTGATGGCGAGGAATATACCTTCGATACAATCACCATCGCAGGAGAGATTAAGTACTTCAATGTTGCCCTCTATCGCCCCCGGCCGCTAATAGCGCGGAGTAACGAATGGATAAGCCCGCAGGTCATTGCCTTGAAAGACGTGGATCACCCTAAGCTCGCCGATGGGATAAAAATGGGTTATGAGGTAATCAAGGTCTTGGGGCTGGAATCTGGTTTCACGCATATGGAGTGGTACCGAAAGGCGGACGGTGAAGTCGTCTTCGGTGAGATCGGAGCGCGCCCGCCAGGCGCCCATCAGGTCGATCAGATGAAATATGCCTGTGATTTTGATGTTTTCCGGGCTTGGGGTCAGGCAACAGTCCAGGGAAATATCGAAGAAGAAATCAAGCGCCGTTACAATGTCGCGTTGATATTCAAGCGTGCTCGTGGCGTAGGCCGCATCTCGCACATTGAAGGGCTAGACACGCTGCAGCAGCGTTTCGGTGAACACGTGGTTTGGCAGACCTTGCTACAGCCGGGTGCGCCGCGTCGTGACTGGCGCAAGACTCTTGTATCTGATGGTTTCGTTATGTTGCGGCATCCAGATCTGGAATACACGATTGAAATGGCAGACGCGGTAGGTACGGACCTGCAATTATACGCGCAATAGCGAACCCTAATTTAGGCAAACTCGTCCAAATATTTAGGTAGCATGGCACGCCAGGTTTCCCAGTCGTGGTGGTAGTTTTTCCCCCAGGGGTCGACGCGATTTGGAATGCCTTTGGCGCCGAGCATTGCAGCTAATCGCCAGGACTCTCCGATGTCTTCAAAATTCCCTTCGCCCGTCGGAAGCAGAATCAAACGCTCCCGCAGCTTCTCGAGTACTGGCCCTTCAAGATCGGGGAGGTAATGAAGGGGTGAGGAGAAATAGAAATCTTCATTGTAGCTCTTACCCTCTAGAAATTTCGTTAGATTGTAAGTTCCGCTCATCGCAATTGCGAGCTTAAATACATCGGGGTGTCTACAAACAGTAGCGACGGCGTTGAATGCGCCAATCGAAGCGCCGGCTGTGATAATCTCTATATCTGCTGATCGACAATCCGCACGTATTGCTGGTGCCACTTCGTTATAAATAAACTCGTCGAAGCGGTTCTGTACCCGCGCGCGGTACTCATCCGAGTGAGTGCCCGATATCCAGGTTTTTCCTGCGATGCTGTCAGTTGAATAGACTTTTATTCGACCTGCCTCGAGGAGCGGGGCGAGTACATGAATAAGCTTAAAGCGTTCCACTTCTTCTGCATCACCACCGGCTGTAGGGAATAAGAGTACCGGCGTGCCGGATTCGCCCCAGCGGACGAGCTGCACATTCTGCTCTAACCGCGGTGAAAACCATTTTTCCGTAATCTTATTACTCATCAGACAGCAGCACCGCCAGTGCGGATAGAATCCTGCACTCGATTCCAGAACATTTCAGTAAACTCTTCAATCTCGTGCGAGGGATAGAGTGCTTCTACCTTCTGTCTGATCGCGTCTTTGACGGTGTCGGTCGTAAAGAATTCATCAGCTACTTCGTCTAAATGCCCTAAATGCTTGGCGCAGAACTCCTCGAATCGCTGTTTGTCGAAGTGCTTCTCTGCAAGGGCTACATATTGCGGCAGTTTTTCCGCAAACGTCGCATCGGTATCCGCTATTGCAAAATACTGATCCCAGTTCAAATTGGTCTTCACGCGACGGCGAGTAGAGGCACAGAAGATAGACCAGCGCAGGTTGGCTTTGATCAGCCATGGAAAATGAAAATGCAGGGATGTAACTTGTGAATCTGGACAGGCGTTGGCGAAGTCGATAGGGTGCCAGACTCCTTGGCTGCGCAGAGACTCACACGAGTTAAAGTCCCAACCGAAGAACGCATTAACCACCATTGTAAAGTCGGCGAGCTGCTGTTGTTCCTTTGGCGGAATGAAATCTACATCCATCCTATAGCGGTCGTGTAGGGGGGCGGCAGGATCATAGTTCACGCAACGCGTTTGCGGTCCGAGCCCTATACAACGAACGAAGGAATCGAAAGGTACGACGCCCTTCTGCAGATTCATGACTCTTTCGCCGCTGCTATCGTAAGCCTTGATTAGCTCCTCGCTGTTGTCGACTCCAGTGACGCCTACCCATGCGCCACCATCATAGGGCTTCACGAATAAGGGATAACCAATCTCGTCACCGATTGCGCCAAGATCGAACAATTTGGCGTATTTGGAAAGCGTCGACTTAAGGTCGGCAGATTCGGTGTAAGACTTCGGTGGTATCAGCCAGGTTTTGGGTACGGGGTAACCGAGCCGCATCATCGCGCAATAAGTTGTCTGTTTCTCCATGGACTGTAAGGACCAAGGGTTATTGAAAACGTATAAGTCGTCGGTGAGGATGGACTTTTTAATCCACTCTCGCGACGTGCTATACCAATGTGTGAGGCGATCGATGACGAGGTCGTACTGACACTCCTGCTGCAGGTCGAATGGTTCAATAAAAACCCGTTCCGATTCGAATCGAATATTATTTTTGCCATCCGGTATAGACAGTTCCAGCTTCTCAAGCAGGGCTTCGTAACAAATTGGCCAGCAGATGTCTGCACCAAGAGATAATCCTATTTTTCTCGTTTCAACTGTCACTGTCATATCCTCCCCGGAAGTTCTTCATATTACTAGGATTAAAGTATTTAAGCTCTTTTGATTATTCGTAGACCATCCAGACAGGGCCAGGAAAAAGCCAGGACAGTCCGTTCTGCAGCCTGTCGCGCCAATTCTCCCAATTGTGAGCGTCTCTGGCTTCCTCAAAACGGACATCGATCTTTTGCATCTGTAGCAGCGGCACCAGGGATCGATTTTCGTAGATAAGAGATTCATAGATGCCACAGCTGAGGTACATTTTCTCGGCGGGCTTGCCCGGAGTTTCGCGAAAATTATTCATAAAGAGGGCGACCGGATCGAATACCGGGCCCCGCTGATGTTGGCCCAAGTCGCTGAACGCGAATGAACCCGATTGCAATAGAAGAGAGCCGAATACGCCCTGGAATCGCCATGCGGTATGCAGCGTTGCCACCGCACCGAAACTCGCACCCATGATGCCGCGAGCCGATGGCTCATCAATCAGTGGAAACGTTTCATTGAGGGAGGGCAGCATCTCTTCTACGATGAATTTAGCATGGCGGTCGTCAGCACCGTATTCGACCAGGCGATTGGGTGACTGAGTCAATGCAACAATCATCTGAGGGATTTCCAGATTGTGTATTAGATTGTCAAGTACCGTGCCCAGTGCTGCGAATTGCAGATAGTCGAGCCCATCTTGCACGATGAGTAGGGGGTAGCGCCGGTTCTTTCTAAAGCGTGCTGGCAGATAG
>CAXBLN010000111.1:0-12178 GCA_963976555.1 uncultured Gammaproteobacteria bacterium | reverse complement strand
TCAGATACGCTATATGGTGGCCTCCGGCCTGCTCAGGCCGGGAGAGGAGATATCTCCCGTAAGAGCACTCGCGCTGACATTGAGCGTAACGCCTAACACCGTGGTTAAGGCCTATGACGAACTAGAGGCTGCTGGGGTGATATTCAAGCGCCGCGGCGCAGGCACCTACATTTCGGATGAACAGTCACCTCTTGCCGACCGCGAGCGCCGGCGCATCATAGAAGCCAGAATCGATATGCTTCTGGCTGAGGCTCATCAGCTCGAATTCAATACCAAGGACCTGCTCGAGCTTATTCGAGAGAGGCAGTTACTACTTGGCGAGACAAAACAGACAGAGAAAACCGGATCGGAGAAGACGGATGACTGAACTAGTGGTCGAAGTTAGAAATTTATCCCGCAGCTTTGGCAAGACCGAAGCCCTTCATTGCGTCGACTTTCAGGCGAGCAAAGGTAAGGTCTATGGACTAGTGGGTGCAAACGGCGCTGGCAAAACTACCCTCATCAAACATCTGCTAGGCCTGTTGCGCGCGAAATCCGGGACCGTAAGAATCTTTGGCGAGGATCCTGTAAGAAGCCCCGAGAGCGTATTGAAGCGTATAGGGTATTTATCCGAGGATCGCGATATCCCGGACTGGATGTCTATAGATGAATTGATGCGATACACCGGCGCCTACCACACTGCTTGGGACCAGCACTATGCAGATGAACTGCTGGAGACGTTTTCTCTAGATCCCGGCAAAAAAATCTCGACACTTTCTCGTGGAATGCGAGCCCAGGTTGCGCTCATCTCGGCAGTTGCACACCGTCCAGAATTGCTCATTCTGGACGAGCCCTCTAGCGGGCTGGACGCTGTAGTTCGAAAAGACATTTTGAATGCTGTCGTTCGCACGATTTCGGAAGAGGGTCGTACAGTTATTTTTTCATCACACTTATTAGATGAAGTTGAACGGCTCTCCGATCATGTTTTGATGATTCACAATGGCCGCGTGACCCTAGATAGCTCCCTGGAGCTTATCAACAGCACGCATCATCACAGCTCCATTCGTTTCGAGAATCCGCAGACGCCAGCGCCCGTACTCGCAGACACAGCCTCTATATCCGGTGATGGCAGATTCTGGAGCGCCATTCATCAAGGTCCGAAGGGTGCCTTTCTAGAATCCATCAAGCAGTTAGGTGGTGAAATTGTAGAATCGAGGAATGCAACATTGGAGGAAGTGTTTGTGTCACGGGTTAGCCGCCCGAACAGCTGCGACCAAATTGTCACTGAGAATAGCGAAACATGAAAAACCCAAGTCAGGCGTTGGCCTGGAGCGCGTATAGTCTGAGCTGGCCCGCCCTACTCGCGCAGATCGCTGGCGCAGTAAGTGTAATCTTTCTCATAATACTTTCCCTCGATCCCGAGGTGGATTCGGCGGAGCCTATCCATGTGGCGGATATTGTACTATTGGGGAGCTTGGTGTTTCTCTATAGTGTGATGCTGCATAGAAAGCAGAAGGCTGGTCGTGCAACTGCAGCTCTCGGTTTCCCCTATACAACGGAGTTTTCGTTACCCGTATCCACACATGTACTAATACTGGTTCCTCTTCTCAGCTTCTGCCTACTAACTCAAATCGCAGTCTTCGTCCCAGGCATGATTGTAAATCTATCGATATTGGATGTCGAAGTCTCGATATTTCCAATAAGTTTCATCGTCTTTCAATATACGATAATTCCCTTGATGCTCACGTGGTGGACACAAAACGGTCTCGCCGGCATCGCCGGCTGGCTGATCGCGATTGCCTTGTATATGAGCGGATTGCTAATTCCTGAATTCACTCGACCCCATAACTCTTGGGTACTAATTGCCGAATCATCCAGCGCCTATATTACCTCGTTGCTGTTCACGGCCGGCCTACTGTTACTAACCTATATTGGTGTAGCACAGCAACGCAGCGGGGAGGTGATCTTCAACTTCGGTAATGGCGGCTCAGTGATTGGTGATACACAGCAACTAAGAAACTGGATGCCGCTACCAGCCATGAGATGTCCAACCGCATCGCCAATACGCGCGGAAATCTGGAAGGAGCGTCAACTTCATGGTGAGTACAATGCACTGTTTGGCGGAATAACCGCAGTTGCAGCAACTTTCGCCATCATTACAATCATACAATTTTTCGTGCCAGGCGCAAATATTCCAACATTCACCAATGTTCTGTTTCTTGCATTGGGCATGTATGTAGCAGTCTGCACTTCCTTAATCATTAGCTTATACGGCGTACGCTACAGGAATGGACTCGCAAGTGTTAGTGTATCCGATAAAACCACTCCGCTTAGCACCGCACAACTCACCGTTATTCGCAGCTCAGTCACCCTTGGCAGCGCTCTACTAGCGGGCCTTGTGATGGCTGCTTCGATTTGGGCATTAGGCCCCTTTCTCATTAATGATTTCGCAGAAATGCGAACCTCAATTCTGGAAAATTTCCAGTCGATGTTTGTTTCTGGCATAGCCGGAGCTGCTTTAAGAATCACTCTAGTTCTAATTTCTTTTCTCACTGGATTGATTTTATACGCTACATTTCTCACTTGGTTTATGCTGCAATCAAGAAAAATGTCTATAGGCATATCAGTCATACCTGCGTACATTTTCCTTGTAGTGATTTTTCTATTGATGTTTCTTGGCGATAGGGATGATTTTTACCTTATTCAAGATGCTGTTTTCCAGAAGCATTTATGGGTAATCGTATTCTTAATCCCTGCTGGCATTATTTTCCTTTCGCAATCACTGCTTCGAGTCGGCGTGCTATCTACGCAGGAATTAATTTGGGTATTGGCATTGGGGGTATTAGTGCAGGTCTTGAATCTAATCTGGTTGTTCGGGCCAAACAACTACAATGTGATGGAACTTGGACTGTCCATCACGAAGATAAGTTATTTAGTCATGCAGGGTTTCCTGCCCCTCCTAGCCGTAACCCTTGCACTCTGGACGAGTGATCGCATTCGGCATGGCTAGCTGTGACGGCGCCGTGATCTATCCCGCACCTTCACTCTAGCTACTTTGTCCGATTCAACGCGCACATATTCTCCGATAGCGAATCCAGGTTGATGAGCAGCACCGTTACTACCACACAGCTTAGCTATCTCGTCATGCAAGACTTCTTACCCTTACTCGTTGCAGCATTCGCCCTCTGGGTCAATAACAAGCCCAGGCACAGATTGCCTCAACTCCTGAAGCGCTCTCTTACTTTCACCCTGACAGGGCGCCGCACCGCGTCGCGCGCATATTCGCCGACTGCGAATCCAGACTGCCGCGGCAGATTGAGTCGACTCGCCGCGAACGGGCTTAGCAATCTATCCCCGCTTCGAAATATCTTCAGATAACCGGTGTAGTCCGCCAGATAGAACGGCACGCCCAACCTCTCGACCGACTCTGTATCAGAATTCGAAAAATACCGATGCTGGGGGGATGCATCGCCATGTGTATGCCAGAAGGCACGGATTCGATCCCACTCCACGCGCGCCACGCTTAGCCGCCAACTGTCTTTGCGACGGGGATTAGCGGCTACGGTGTAGCCAAATTTCCCATCTTCCTCAAATATGGCACCTACGTATTCTCGATCCTCCCTGATCGAACGTGGATTGTAGCTGTCGGCTGCTGCTATTACGGCTTCCAGTTCGGTGGCAAACAGAAGAGATGGGCATCGCGCTCCCATCGCTGCGGCGTCACTGGTTTCTAGATGCAGTGCACAGCAGATCAGCACCGTTACTTCAATTATCGATCTCATCGGCTCTCTCCGGGTGATGGATTATTCTTGTCTGTAGCTGATTTTTGTTTTACAGACTTTTTTGCGCGATGCATGGCGCACGGCAATGCATTCGCGTCCCGAGCTTTGCCCCGAAGGCTAGGTCTTTAGGTATTTAACTAGAAATGGCGGCGGCTGGTTACCGGAAAAATGTGAAGAAATTATCCAGTTCACTGTTTTGGGAGGGAATTTAGTGCTCAAGCCATTCGATGAAATCGATGGTCGATTTGATGAGTTTTTGTCTGGGCGTCTCTAGCAGTGCGGCATGGTCGCCGCCAGCTAGCACGACCCACTGCTTGTTGGGATTGGCGATCTTCGCAAAGAACCGCGCATGAGAATCGGTATCTGCCAGTGGATCGAACTCCGCCTGCAGCAAGAGAGTCGGAAGCGTGAGTGCCTCTCCATCGAGCGCATTCCATTGATGCAATTGATTCCAATCTGCTCGAATCGGGTCGGCCTTCAGCGCCGCAGCCACGTAGGTATCGATAGCACGCTGCGTGATAGACCCAGGAACTATGAAGTCTGAGGCGGCGGCCGCCCGCGTCGTTGGCCTGTTGGGTGGCTCCGCATGGCTGTTCGATTGAGGAATCACCGCATCCGGATCCGTTGGGTAGCCGAAAAGAGTAAGACTAGCTATAGCGTCTGGATATCTCTGGGCAGTGAGCTGCGCAATCATCGAACCGTAGGACCAGCCCCAGACGTGGGTCGCTGTGCCGTTCCTGTCACTCAGCCACTCCAGCACTATCGAGAGGTCTTCTGCCGCGCGATCTGGCGTGTTCCATCCGGAACCATCCCTCGGTGTCTCACCATAACCTCGCGCATCCAGCGCCCAGACGCTGTAGCCCATGGCATTGAAGCCATCCATAAGCGATAAGTCCTCCCCTGGAACCTGTAGATCGAAGTCTGGAATTGAGCTCCATGTACGCCCGTGATGTAACAAGATGTGGCCCTTAGGCTGCGCAACAGATTTCTCCCACAGCGCCATCGGATGACCATCAGCATCAACGGTGTGCTGGACCGCACTAGTCTGCGCCGACGCGGACTGCAGCAAGAACATTAAGAGACCAAAGACCCTCAGTGGTGACTTCAGGCTCCTCACTAATCCCAGAAGGGTTCTATTACTGTTTGCGAGCACAAATAGGGCAACGTTATTCATACTGACATCCTAGTTGGGCAGGGCGAAGGTAGACAGGGCATGTCCAGAAATGACTGAGACATATTGAACTCCCTCTACACTGTAAGTAACCGGTGCCATGACGATCTGCCCACCGAGATTAATATTCCATAGCAACTCACCTGTGCGCGCATCGATGGCATGAAAATAGCCTTCACGCCCGCCTGTAAACAACAGGTCTGACGCGGTAGTCAGCATGCCACTGTCACTCACATCAAACTGATCATAGGACCAGACTGCTTCACCGGTCTGCGGGTCCATAGCTTTTAAGGAGGCAAAACCTACCTCGTTCGTCCAGTTATTAATCGGATTGGTTCTTCCGATGCCGATGGTCGGCGCGCCAGGCGCTGGCGCCAGCACTGAGAATCCGCCACCGAGGAAGGCCCTACCTGGCGTATATTCGGCTTCTTCCGCTCGATAGATAGTCGCGTAGTCCTGCCAGGCGCTGAAGTAGAAGAGTCCTGTTCTCGGACTGTACGACGGTGGATACCAGTTAGTGCCGCCCTGATTTCCGGGGAAGGTGGGCATGCCTTCTGGCTGTGGAGTAGGTATCGGTCGGCCGTTCTCATCGAGGCCGCTGGACCAGTTCACCGTCACATAGGGTTTCCCCTCGAGAAATTTTCCATCGACTCTATCGAGCACGTAAAAATAGCCGTTGCGGTTGGCCCACATCATGACCTTCGTCGGTGTTCCGCGCCAGACTATGTCGGCCAATACAGGAACCTGCACTGAGTCATAGTCGTAGGCATCGTTCGGCGTAAATTGAAAATACCATTCCAACTCTCCCGTATCGGCATCCAGCGCTATCACCGAGTCAGAGTAAAGATTGTCGCCGGGACGCTGCCCCGCGTTCCAGTCTGGCCCCGGGTTGCCTACACCCCAGTAAGTAAGATTCAGCTCGGGGTCGAAGGAGCCGGTGATCCATACCGGGGCACCGCCGTGTTCCCAGTCGTCACCTTCCCAGCTGTCGTGGTTGGGCTCACCCGGCCCGGGGATTGTATAGGTCTTCCAGGCTTCCTCTCCGGTTTCTGCATCGTACGCCGCTACGTAGCCGCGAATGCCGAACTCTCCTCCGCCGACGCCGACTATGACTTTATCCTTTACTACCAACGGCGCCATCGTTACCGAGTAGGCCTGATCGACATCGCCTACCTCTACATCCCACAATGCGTTGCCGGTTATTCTATCCAGAGCGATGAGGCGTGCATCGAGAGTACCCATGAACACTTTGTCATCGAGCACTGCCACGCCGCGGTTGTTCGCGCCACAGCAGATCAATGCATTCTCTGCTGGTACGTGTCGGTACTTCCAGAACACGCGACCAGTTATCGCATCGACCGCCATAACGCTATTGGGACGCTCGGTGAGGTACATGATGCCATCAACGACAATCGGGTTAGACTGCCACGCGCCGAAAACCTGATTCTGTAATGTCCACTGCAGCTTGAGTTCGGGTACATTCTCCGGCGTTATCTGGTCTAACTTGCTGTAACGCTGACTCTTATAACTACCATTATAGGTGAGCCAATTCTCTGGCTCATCTTCCGCATTGAGGATTCTGTCATAGGGCGCCTGCGCGGATACGCTCACTGCCGCCAGACAAAGAAAGGTTGCGATTGAAGCGCTTATTAAATGGTTTATTATTCTCATCATAATCCCCGTAGAGTAAGCAGGTAGCCGACGACATCAGCTACTTCTTCGCTAGTCATTGTGGTTGCCTGCTTACTCGGCTGATCGCTGATCTCGTAGGAAATCAAGTCAGTCTTCTTCAACGAGCGTAGCCGTTCCTGCGAATCGATAACTTGCACCGTATAGGTGTCTTCGTTGAGGCGCCTACCGACAATAGTCTCCTCGTTGCGAGTTACCAGACGCACAGGACGATTGATAGGCAGCAAGGCGGTTGCGGGATCCAAAAGATTTCGCTGCAACGAGGCGGGCGTACGTATAGCGCCGATATTGCTGAGGTCCGGAGCCGTGCGTGGACCTACTCCCCCTACCCGATGGCAGTTGGCACACTCTCCCTTGCCCTCAAATAGCGCCTTGCCTCGAACCGGGTCGCCGATTATCACGGCAACGCCCTCAGTATCGAAGCCCGCACGAATATAGGCGATCACTCCACTCATCTCATCAGCACGCAGACTGAAAGCAGGCATGCGCCCCTCGGCTGCGCCTTCGGCTATTACCTGCCGTAAATCAGCATCCGATTGCGCTGTGCGGAACTGCCCAATACTGAGGTTAATGCCATCTACTAAGCTCCCTTGCGGGCCGTGACATAGTGCGCACTGCTGAGTGTAGACCTGTGAGCCTGTTTCTATCGCCTCGGTGGTGTATTGATGATCGCCTACCTCCTGCGCCATGATTAAATGCAGAGGCATCAGTGATAAGCCCAGCAAAACACAGCCCTGGATGAGACCAATTTCAGAAATTGAAGAATTCATAGTATTGTCTTATAAGTTTTCTGTGAGAGATAAAAGAGAATAATCGGAAATGCCTGAGAGGTCTATGCCGGTTCTGTGCAGGGCAACGAAGATGACTGCAGCAGTGCTGCACTCAGCGACATTTAGGCAACGGGTAGTCACAAACGACTCTACAGCTACGCTGAGATTAGGCAGCTGTAGAGTCTTTCCCGAGCTAATCGGTATAGGAATAAAACGCGATCGCCGCCTGATAGAGACTGTAGACATCCACCTTTGAACTAACTGCGAAAGGTGTGTGAATCGAGAGCAGCGGCACGCCGAAGTCGATAACCTCGATGTTCTGTGCGGAAAACTCCCCACCGATGGTGCCGCCTCCGCCTACTCCGACCTTATAGGTCACCGTCTGCCACGGGACCTCATTGCTATCGAGCAGCTGTCGTGTCCACGCGATGAATTCGCTGTTCGCCGTGTTGCCCTGTCCGTAGAGCTTAAGGTTTACGCCATAGCCCAGCTTGGGCGCGTTGCCCGGCTCCCACACACCGGGATTCATCGGGTTGATGCCTGGGTTTACGTCGATAGAGATAAACTTGGTCTGACGAAGTGCGCTGCGAAATAGTGGTTCGCGATAGTCATCTTCCAGCTGCGCATACAGCAATCGAGAGAGTAGACCGGCAAAATAGTCCGAGTGCGCGCCGGTATTGTTTCGATTTCCCACTTCCTCGTTGTCCACCAGAAACGCCATGGTGGTCCTCTGCGGCCTATCGACCTCGGCGATGGCACGCATAGCGGCATAGGATGCGAGTCTGTCGTCCTGGCCGTAGGCGGCGATCAGTCCTCTGTCGAAACCCATGTCGCGGGGAGCACCCGCTGGCACCAAGGCAAGCTCGGCAGAGACCAGGTCGGCACGTGTAACTGAGTATTCCTCGTAAAGAAAAGCCAGCACCTGATCTGCTACATCGCCACCGTCTTCGCCGGGAATATGTGCGATTATTGGGTCGAGGTCTTCGGGAGTGATGAAGTCTCCGAGGGTCTGTGAATTTCTGCTGCGATCAACATGGGGGGACAGCTCGGGAATCATGAAGATTGGGTCGTCTGCATCCAAGCCGACCGATACCTGCACGCTGCTGCCATCCTTCTTGTCGATGCGACCCATCAGGGCCAGCGGTATATTTGTCCACTGGTGGTACTTAATGCCGCCGTGATAGTTTGTCTGGAACAGCGCAAACTCGCTATCCTCATAGAGCGGCCTACCCTTCAGATCCAGTCGCGGCGAGTCGATGTGAGAGCCGATAATATGGAAACCATCCTGAATAGCGTCTTCACCGATAACCAAGAGGCTTATGGTCCGGTCGCGGTTTACCTCGTAAATTTTCTTACCCGGCACTATGTCTGTCGAGTCTGAGAGGGCTTCGAAACCATTGGCCTCCGCAAAGGCGACTGCCTCGGTGACGAAACTAAGCTCGGTACGCGCCAGATGGATGAACGCCTTATATTCTTCGGCGAACTCGAATACAGCTTCGCGCTCGTTGTCTGACATGCCGACCCAGGAAGATTCACATTGCAAAGAGTCTACACATGCATCAAGGGTCTGCGCGCTGGTAGTAGAAATCGAAAAAGGCAGTAGTAATAGCAAAGGAGCTACTACGCAGTGAGTCCATCTACTTGAGCTCGCTAAAGAGTATTTCATGAGTCATCCTCTAGGTTTTTCAAATGTTGTTGTCAATCGAGACATACCAGTATCGTGAATAGTGTCGAGACTAGGGCTTAGGGTACTTCTTCACGCAGTTCATTAGGGAATCGCTATCGATATTACCACCGGAAAGCACGATCGCGGCAGAACCGCCTGTGAAATCGACCCTTCCCGCAAGCAATGCCGCCAGGGCAACGGCGCCGCCCGGCTCCACCACCAGCTTTAGATATCTGAACGCGAAACTTACCGCGTGGGCGATCTCATCCTCGCTCACCACCAGGAAGTCATCTACGGTCCTGCTATTGATAGACCAGGTTATCTCGCCTGGCTGCGTCGCCATAAGAGCGTCGCAGCTGGTGCCAATGGCCGGATCGATCTTAACCCGTTCGCCCGCGGCTTTCGAGAGAGCGTGATCGTCGTAGAATTCCGGTTCCACGCCGTAGACTCTTATCTCGGCGTTCGTCTCCTTGATCGCCGTGGAGAGTCCGGCCAGTAGGCCTCCGCCGCCGCAGGGACTCAGCACCGCATCGGGCACGCAGTCCCGTGCCGCCAACTGCTTAACTATCTCGAGTCCGCAGGTGCCCTGCCCTGCGATCACGTCCACATCATCGAACGCAGGCACCAGGATCGCGCCGCTGGCAGCCGCGATTTCGGTCGCAATGTCCTCACGGGATTCTGTTGCACGATCGTAGAGCCGGATAGTCGCACCCAGGCGCTCGGTTCCTTCCTTCTTGATGGCCGGGGCATCGGAGGGCATGACGATGGTCGCGTGCATTCCCAATAATTTGGCTGCGTAGGCTATGCCCTGCGCATGATTTCCGGAGGAGAATGCGACGGCGCCATTGCGCCGCTGCGCATCGCTCAATTGACAGAGTCGATTATAGGCGCCGCGAAACTTGAAGGCACCGATGTGTTGCAGACACTCTGGTTTGATAAAAATCTGGGCGTTCAGTCTCTCATTCAGGACAGCCGAGCTGAGGATAGGCGTCTCGATTGCGACGCCGCGGAGTCTCTGGGCGGCTTGAACGATGTGTTCGAGATGAACTGCCATAGCTATTTCTTTCCGAGTTGCTTGCCCAAACCCTTATTCTTCTTGATCCGACGCTTCTGGGAGATCTGTTGCTGTGTGAGACCCTCTTCGCCTTTAATAAAGGGATTATCACCACTGCGCAATTCGATTCTTACCGGCGTGCCTTCTAACTTCAACACCTTGCGAAACGTTTTTTCCAGATAGCGAACATAGTTTCCAGGCAACTTTTCGGTCTGCTTTCCATGAATAACAATGATGGGAGGATTGCGCCCACCCGCATGCGCGTAGCGCAGCTTAATGCGACGGCCATTCACCAGGGGCGGCGAGTGATCGGTTACTGCGTGCTGGAGCAGCTCGGTGAGTCTATTCGTAGTTAGCTGTTTAGTAGCCGAGTCGTAGGCCTTGTGAATAGATGCGTAGAGATCCCCGACTCCAGTTCCGTGCAGTGCCGAAATGAAATGCAGCTTCGCGAAATCTACGAACGCGAAACGCCTCGCGATATCATCCTTAACCTGCTCCTTGTCTTCAATGTGCAGGCCATCCCATTTGTTAATTGCTATGACGAGAGCACGCCCCGTCTCGATAACGTAACCGAGTAAATGCAGATCCTGTTCGACTATGCCCGTGCGCGCATCGACGATCAACACTACAACGTGTGCGTCTTGAATCGCCTGCAGTGATTTAACCACCGAGAATTTATCGACCGTTTCCTTGGTCTGCCCTCTCTTTTTGATACCTGCAGTATCGATGAGCGTATACCGCTTACCGTGTCGCTCGAAAGGAATATAGACGCTATCTCTGGTAGTACCCGGCTGATCGAACACGACTACTCTATCTTCCCCCAGCATGCGATTCACCAGCGTGGACTTGCCGACGTTAGGTCTACCGGCGATGGCAATCTTAATGCCTGTCGCTTCCACGCCCGCGTCGACGGCATCACCATCCTCCAACGGGTCGCTATTCTGCTCTTCGAAATCGGACAGCACCTTCAGCAACATGCTCTTCACGCCACGGCCCTGAACGGCGGTGATGGGAAAAATCTCCGACAAGCCCAGGCTATAGAAATCCAGCAAGGCTGCATCGGGATCGCGACCATCGATCTTGTTTACAACGAGGTAGGTATTCTTGCTCCGCTTGCGCAGGTGATCGAGAATGCGATTGTCATCTGGCAGGAGGCCATCTTTCGCGTCTACCATGAACAGACAGATGTTTGCCTCTTCGATAGCCTGCAGAGACTGTGAGGCCATCTCCATGTCGATGCCCTGCTCATCACCGCTGATGCCGCCAGTATCGATAGCGATGAATGGCTTATCCTCTATCTTTCCATCACCATACTTCCTATCGCGCGTAAGACCGGGAATATTGGCGACCAGCGCATCGCGCGTTCGCGTGAGGCGGTTAAAGAGAGTAGATTTGCCAACGTTGGGACGGCCAACAAGGGCTATGACTGGCCTCATGATATGAACCTAGAAAAGTCTGCAGGCAGATTGCCGCAGATATTATTGCAGTTGGTAGGCGGAAAGCCTTCCACTGTTACCGAACACGTACAGGCGGTTATTGTTAGCTAAAAGATTTGACCTGACCCCATCGCTGTCAGTTTGAACTCGACCCACGATGCGGCCATCGATCTGTGACAGCAGGTGCACATAGCCGGCATAGTCTGCCACGGCGATATAGTTACCAATTGCGGTGGGTGCAGTAAGCTGCCTATAAAGCAGATCATCATTGTCCCACACGATATCTTCACTGTTATCTCTAATCGCGAAAACATGTCCCTCGTCATCAACGTAGTAGATGTTACCGAATCCTCGCTCCATCCCATGATAGCTCGAAGCTTCCATGCCCCAGACAATTCGCCCGGTTGTTACTTCAAACGCCATCAGGTTTCCCTGATAGCTCGCCGCTAAGATGCGACCTCCATCTAACAGCAGATCACCATCCACATCGATAACGCGATCGATGTCATATTCCCCTTCGGGAACGGCTACCCGTTCCTCCCAGCGAAAGATTCCGTCTCTGGCCTCGACGGCGACGAGCGTGCCATTGCTAAAGCCTGCGATAACCGATTCTGGAGTGATTACCGGCTTG
>CAXBLN010000110.1:0-12311 GCA_963976555.1 uncultured Gammaproteobacteria bacterium | reverse complement strand
GCCTTTCAGTCTCATCAGAGGAAGCAGTGTATTAAAAATTGAGCACTAGAGTAATAGACGTTTCAGTGTCTGTCTTTTCTCTGTTTATAGGTACGGCAGTTTGATGCCTTAGCTTAACCGAAAACTTCATAGATAGATTCTCCATGATAGCCGTCTGCACACCTGTCTCCGAGCGGTAGATGCTGCTATTGCTGCCTGCCTCAACGCTTAGGGTTTGGATAAAATCGGCACTCTCCGAAAGATTCCAGTTGTAGTTTCCGGCGAGACGCGCGATCGCTTCGCTAGTCGTTTCGGTCTGGGTTTCGGAACGACGTACACCGACACCGGCAGTAAGATCTAAACTCATATTCGCCCGACTCTGTAGCACGCTGCGACCATAACTGACCGTAGCGTCTGATTGGCTCTCGAAACCACTGAATTTGTCGGCCTCATAGGCTAGTCGACCCTGAACATAGCTATTCTCGCTGAGCGTGTAGTTGGCGTTGGCAGTGTGGTAGAGCCGCTGTGCATTCGAAATACCACTTTGCGAAGAACGAAACCCTTCACTGGTAAACTGATATTCCCAGACCTCTTTATCCCAATCTACAACCACCTTGTATTTGATGTTCTCATTTTCTGTGTTACCGGAGGTAAAAATAGCACCCAGTTCAATCTGTGTTGCAATGTCAGACTGGGGCTGCGCCGAAGCGTTTAGGCCACACAGCGCGACTAAGCCGAATAAACAGCAAGTTAGTAAATGTTTCATGTGTAATATCCTGAGTTGTGAAGCCGCGGTATTTTACAGACCGCGCTAACAAATTACCATTTGCTCTTCGCATTAACTGGGGCGAAGCACGGTAAAAGTGCCCGCTTTCGGGCCCGACTTTGCTGGAGTTGGCTGTCTGGATGCGGTATAAGGCAGCAGTACGTCGTTTCATAGTGTTATACCACTCAATTCGAGACTAGATTTAAGCTTTACAATCTACCGATGAAAACCCTCTATCTACTTCGTCATGCCAAATCCAGCTGGGACCATCCCGACCTGAAAGATTTCGAGAGGCCTTTGGCCGAGCGAGGAATCAACGACGTGCCGCTTATGGTGGAGCGGTTCAAGGCGCGCAACGGTCGCATCGACACCATGATCTGCAGCCCAGCCGTGCGTACAAAATCCACCGCTCAGATGTTCGCCAGGGAGCTCGGCTTTCCGCGAGACGAGATTGGCAGCAACCCTGAGCTGTATTTCGCCGGATCAAATATGTTCCTAAAGGCGGCCAGCCTCTTAGACAACGATTGCGAAGTGGCGATGATGATAGGACACAACCCGGCTATAACTGATTTCGTGAATGAGATGGCTGGTAGCGACATCGACAATATTCCAACCTGCGACTTGGTTGAGCTACGTATCCCAATCGACGACTGGTCGGACATAGATTTCGGTAGCGCCGAACTGATCGAATTCGATTACCCGAAAAAAGGTCTTAGCTAACATGAACAGATTGATGCTGATCGCTGCTTGTATGATTACGCTGCTGGGCTGCGACGAACAGGCTCGCGTCCCTGCCATGGATAGTGTGAGTGCACCTGTTACGAATTCGGGCGCGATCGTCTCGCGTTGGTACAGCGATGCACAGGTCGCCACAGGACGTAATGTGTTCACTCAGAACTGTGCCGTTTGCCATGGTGCCGAGGCTCAAGGGGCAGAAGGCGATTGGCGAGAGAAACTGGAAGACGGTTCATTCCGACCGCCGCCGCTGAACGGCTCGGCACATGCCTGGCATCATCCGCAGGAAATTCTACTCCGGGTAATAGATTATGGCGGGGCGGCAATGGGCGGCAAGATGCCGGAATTTATCGATGTGTTAGAGCAAGAAGAGAAACTGGCAGCCATAGCCTTCTTTCAAAGCTACTGGACCGACGAAATTTATCAACAATGGATGCAAATGGGTGGCACGAATTAGAACTTCATTCTCTCTGGCTTTGTTTCTCTGCGCAGGATGCGTGGCTACGCAGACGGACGATGCGCAGCATTGGCAGTCTCCGCTGTATGCCGATCATCCTCTAGTCGGCATGATCTGGGATAGCGGGCAAGAGAAATTCATGTCGACGGACGATTTGTTTTCTCAGTTAGAAGGGGTCAGCTATCTTCTTTTAGGAGAAAAGCACGATAATCCAGACCATCATGCATTGCAATTGCGTGTGCTCGACTATGTTCTTAGCTCACAAAGCGTGTCGAATGTATCCTTCGAGATGATGAGCAGTGAACAACAGCCTCTTCTTGCGGGTCTGCCGACTTTGCGAGATCGCAGCCTCGTTGACATCAACGGCTACCTCGAGTGGGATAACGACGGCTGGGACTGGGATTACTACGGTCCTCTGGTTCGGAGTGTTCTACAGGCGGGCGTGGCTATCAATGCGGCGAACATAAGTCGCGAAGAAATGATGCAGGTATACGGACAGCCGACAGCTAGAGAGATAGCGGACGTTCTGGACGAGCAAACTATGGCCGCACTCGAGAAGGATATCGATGAGAGTCACTGTGGTATGTTGCCTGAATCGCAGTTTCCTGCGATGGTCCGCGTGCAGCAGGCGCGCGACTTCGCCATGGCAAAGAGTCTCTCCAGTTCTAGCACGCAGACACAGGTGCTGATAGCAGGGAACTACCATATTCGCCGCGACCTCGGTGTCCCGAACTATATATTGCATGCAACACCAAGCTTGAATGCAGGGCAGATCGTGTCACTGGCCTTTATGGAGGTCAGTGAGAACAGCACTGTGCCTGCTGATTATCTACAGCAGTTCTCCAGCGAGAAAGCCTACGATTATATCTGGTTTACACCCGCAATTAGCGACGAAGACTACTGTGCGTCCCTAAGCCAGCAGTAGTGTGATGCGCTTGAATATTGGGCCGATTCAGGACACACTAAGCCCCCGAATCTCAACCGATTGAACTACCCAAATCTATGCTGTCGTTCGTCAGATCAACTAAGTCTATCCTAGCCTTGTTGCTACTCCTTACATCGAGTTTCCTTTCGGTATTCTCTCTCGCGGCGGAAGATGACCTCACCGAACTCGCCTACGATGATGCCGGCGAATTCAATTTCGTTCGTGTGCAATTCGATACTTACTATGGCGGCGGCTTTGGTTATGGTCCCTGGTCCATAGATTTTCCCGACGCCGATATAAATTTTCTGCGTGGCGTATCGAGGCTAACGAATATCCGTGTAATGAGCGAACCCATCGTGCTTCGCTTCGACGACGAAAAAATCTTCGACTACCCTTTCCTCTATATGTTGGAGGTTGGTCAGGGCGGCGGTCTTAGCCTTACACCGAACGAGATTGATAATATGCGCGAGTACCTACTGCGCGGCGGATTCCTACTGATCGACGATTTTTGGGGTCAGCGCCAGTGGGACAACTTCTACGCTGCATTCAGTCAGGTCTTTCCAGATAGAGAGGTTGTGGAACTGAAGCCGGATCATGAAATCTTTCACGTCTACTACGACATAGACGGTCCGCAGATGATTCCCGCGTTGTTTCGCAACGATGACTTTGGCGAGCAGGGAATCGACTACGCGTCGAACCATGCAATTCTCGACGACGAGGGTCGCGTGATGGTGCTGATCAATTGGAACTCTGACATGGGCGATGGATGGGAGCACACGTATCATCCGTCCTATCCTACTCGGTATGCGAACGCGGCGTATCGTTTGGGGATTAACTATCTAGTGTATTCCATGACGCACTAGGATTTATCTCATCGCAGCCAGTCATACGAATTAAAGCTAAAAATAACGAGGCGGCACATGAAAAAACTTTTTCTACTTACAGCTATTCTCCTATTCATACCGGTTAAAAGTATCGCGGCACCCTACGATCATATCCATCTCGCCGCCACCAGCTCGCAAGAGGCAGTAAACTGGTATGTGAAGCACTTTGGCGGTGAGGCTGCTCGATTTCTACGCTCTACCGATACTAGCTTTCCCATCGATCGTGTAATGTATGGCGATATTGCCGTAATCTTCTTCGAGCGCGAACCCGGCGCAGGCTCTGTCGGTTCCGGTGCCGATCATTTCGGGTTCTCGATGAGTAATGTAGCGGAGGTCGTCGCGAGTGTCGTCGAGGATGGTGGTAAGCAGCTAGGTGAATTAGTCGAGTTCGGCGGTATGCAGATTGGTTTCGTCGAAGACCCCTGGGGCACGAAGATTGAGATCATCGACGACCCCGACTTGCGCGGCATGCATCACCTGCATCTTTCCTCGCCTAATCCCGCGGCAACACTAGATTGGTATAGCGAAAACTTTGGTGGCGAGCGCGAAACGTGGAAGGGGGCCCTGCCAGCATTGAACTACGGCGATATCTGGTTGATGGTGAGTCAGGCCAGCGGCGAGATTGCACCGACTCAGGGGCGTAGCTTCGACCATCTGGGTTGGAAGTTTACGGACCTAACGGCCACAGAGACCGAGTTGAAGGCCAATGGCGTAAATTTTTCGATGGATCCGCGTGAGTTTCGTACGATCCGAATCGCATTCGCCGATGGTCCCGACGGTGTTAGGATCGAGTTAGTCGAACCCTAACAAACGGTAGTAGGTCCCAGGCTGTGCCCGGTTCGTCTAGCGATGCATCGGGTTCGTTTTCTCCGGATCGATAATCAAACCTTTCAGATGTTTTCGCAGTTGCTTCGCGTCGATTTGGTCGAGCCTCAGCAATCCGACCAGCGCCGCATGGCATATATAGTCAGGGTTTATTTCGAAATAATTTCGCAGATCGGCTCGAGATTCGCTGAGTCCATAGCCGTCGGTACCAAGCGCGGTAAAATGGTCGGGCATCCAGCTTGAGATACCGTTTGCGAGAGACTTCATGTAGTCGCTAACGGCGACATAGCTGCCACTGGTATTACCAAATAATTTTTCCACATAGGGAATTCTAGGCTTCTTAAATGGGTGTAGTCGGTTCTCGCGATCGCATTCCTCACCATCGCGTAGCAATTCGTTGTAACTGGTGATACTCCAGATTGAAACCTTGAAACCCTTCTTCTCGAGCATTTCTCCTGCGACAAGTACCTGCTGCAGGATCGAGCCGCTCCCTAAAAGATGTATGTCACTATCTTCTGCTTCGTTCGTGCTACTGAGTAAGTAACCGCCTGCGACTATGGCCGCATCGAGATGCTTTTCCGAGGGCAGAGCGGGCATCAGATAATTCTCGTTGTAGGCGGTAATGTAGTAGAAGATGTTTTCCTGTTGCTCGTACATGCGCCGGATGCCCTCCCGCACAATCACCACCAGCTCATAGGCGAATGCCGGATCATAACTCTTCAGATTCGGATAGGTATTCGCGACGACTTGCGAATGGCCGTCCTGGTGTTGGATGCCCTCACCGTTCAGAGTAGTTCGTCCCGCAGTTCCTCCGATCAGGAATCCTCGGCACAACATATCGCCGCAGGTCCAGATCATGTCGCCGACTCGCTGGAAACCAAATATGGAGTAGAAGAAGTAGAAGGGAATCATTGGCAGACCATGGATAGAGTAGGCAGTTCCCGCCGCGAGGAAGGAAGCCAACGCGCCGGTCTCGCAGATACCTTCCTGCAGTATCTGACCGTCCTCCGCCTCGCGATAGGCGAGTAAGGTGTCGGCATCGACGGGCGTGTAGTGTTGACCCTGCAAGGAAAAGATCCCTGCGATCTTGAACAGTGCTTCGAGCCCGAAAGTTCGTGCCTCGTCTGGAACGATGGGCACGATATATTTGTTCAGAGACTTATCCCGCAGCAATACCGACAGGATTCGTACCATAGACATAGTGGTCGACTGCGCTCGGCCACCGGAGCCATCGGTGAGTGTCTTGAAGGCATTAAGCGGAGGTGGCGATAGAGCAGGACAATTCTGTTCGCGCTCCGGGATCGGTCCTCCCAGTGCCTCGCGCCGTGCCTTCAGGTACTTGATTTCGGCGCTGTTTTCGTCCGGCCTATAGAAGTCGGCGCGGCGCAGCGCTTCATCATCAAGAGGGATGCCAAAATTCTTCGCGATTAACACGCGCTGATCGCCGTCCAGATTCTTTTTTTGGTGAACAGTGTTGCTACCTTCGGCGCCGACGATGCCGTCACCCTTAACGGTCTTCACTAGCACTACCGTGGGCTTGTCGCTGCATTTTGCCGCCGCGTCGAATGCGGCGTAGATCTTGCGAACGTCCTGACCGCCGCGCTTGATCTGCTTCACTTCGTCGTCGTTCAAAGAGTCCATCATCGCTTTCAATTCGGGATTGCCATCTACCCAATGCTCGCGCTGGCGCTCGCCGGGCAGCACCGAGTAGCGTTGGTAGTCACCGTCTACGCATTCCTCCATACGCCTGCGCAGGCTGCCACTGGGGTCTTCTTCGAGCAGCTTGTCCCACCCCGTGCCCCATATTACTTTAATTACGTTCCAGCCAGAGCCCCTGAACGAGGCCTCTAACTCTTGAATAATCTTGCCGTTACCGCGCACCGGCCCATCGAGCCGCTGCAAGTTGCAGTTCACGACCAGGACCAGGTTGTCTAACTTCTCTCTCGCTGCGATGTTGATGCTGCCCAATACCTCCGGCTCGTCTGTCTCGCCGTCGCCGATGAAGCACCACACCTTGCCTCCCTGTTTGGCTTTTAAGCCTCGATTCTCCAGATATTTGGCAAAGCGCGCCTGATAGATTGCAGTAGGCGTTGACAGGCCCATCGAGGCGTTTGCCACTTGCCAGTAGTTTGGCATAGAACGAGGGTGAGGATAGGAGGTGAGTCCGGGTGTACTTTGTAGTTCGCGGCGGAAATTTTTCAGCTGTGAGGTGGCTAGTCGACCTTCGAGCCATGAGCGTGAATAGACGCCGGGAGAGGTATGGGGCTGCGGAATGATCAGATCGCCGCCATAGGTCTCGGAGCGCTTGCGGAAGAAGTGGTTGAACCCGACCTCCATCATGGTGGCAGCCGAGGCGTAGGTTGCGATATGCCCTCCGACGCCGGCGCCGGAATCCTGACCCTGTAACACCATGGCCATCGCGTTCCAGCGTAGGATGTTTTCCAGGGAGCGCTCGAGATCGATATCTCCAGGATAGTCGGGTTCCTTCGAGGCTGGGATCGTGTTGAGATAGGGCGAATTGAAAGACGCTTCAGTGAGCGGAATATCGTGGCTAGAGCTCCAGTCATTGAGGTCGTCAAGCAATGCCATAACCCCTGCATCGCCATAGCAGTCACGGATATTTTCGAGCGCCTCGCGCCATTCGGATATGTCCGCTTCGATTCCGGTCTGCGCGGTAGATTTGTTATTCATATTTGCACAATGGGTCAGTTTGGACGACTATAAGACTGTGCAATTGCGCCGCCTGTCGTCCGTTAATCATTAGTAATCAACAGTAGTAATATTCATAGTACACCCAATAAGACTAACACCCAATCGGGGACAAACAATGACACTATCCCACACTTTTCTAACACAAACCCTGCGGACTCCTGCGTTCACTGCTGTCGCCTTTCTGGCCGCATGCGCGCCGGATAGTACAGTTTTAGATGCAAGCCACACGCTCAGCATCGAGGCGATATCTAATCAGCCGCACCTGATCAGCGGCAACAATGTACTGGTGGAGATAGCCAGCAACGCCGCGGCAGATGAACTGCAGCTGAGCGTCGACGGGCAAATCTACTCGGCTTTGGAAATACAGAAAAGCGAAGCTTCGTCCGAGACGCGGTATCGGGCCCTGATCGAGAACCTGCCGCTGGGTGCTTCAACTATTTCAGTCACGGCCGGAGATAGCGCCGCAGACTTGCGAGTTGTTAACTATCCCATCACCGGGCCAATATTCTCCGGAGAACAGCAGAGCCCATACTTCTGCCTGAGTGATCTAGCGCCCGATGGCGAGGGAAAGAAGCGGCGCTTTGCCATAGGCAACGGCGAATACCTCGATGACAGGGCAGTTGATAGCGACTGTTCACTAGCGACCCGTGTCGACTACGTCTATCACTCAACCGATACCGATGCCGGCTTCAAGCCACTGTCTACTCTCAGCAGCAGGCCGCAGGACATGGCCTTCACCGAAACTAATGAGGGCGTCGATGTGCCGTATATTGTGCGCATCGAAACCGGCACCATCAATCGGGCCATCTATCAGATCGCCATACTGCACGATCCATCGTCAAACACGCCGAGTGCACTCTCTCCGTCAGCTCAGTGGAACGGTAGGCTTATCTATTCCTTCGGCGGTGGCTGCGAAGCTGGCTATTTTCAAGGAAACTCTACCGGAGGAGTACTCAGAGAAGACATGCTGGGCAAGGGCTATGCGGTGGCCTCCTCGACTCTCAACGTTAACGCGAATGGTGGTTGCAACGATGTACTCTCCGCCGAGACGGCCATGATGGTCAAGGAACACTTCATCGAAAGCTACGGTGCGCCGCGCTACACAATCGGCAATGGAGGCTCCGGTGGTGCAATGCAGCAGCTTCTTATCACGGGTGCCTATCCCGGCATCCTGGATGGTTTGATGCCAAGCATGACCTTCGCCGATGCGGTGAGTTATTTCACCGATGCGCAGGAATGTGCCAGCCTGCTACGCAACTATGTTAACGACCCGGCTAAGGGCTTGTCGGACGAGACCAAGGCGCTACTCGGCGGTTGGTCGATGTGGTCGGTGTGCGATCAGTCGCTGGGCGATAGGCCGAAGCGAGTGGGGCCGGATGACTGTCCCGCTCAGATTCCCGAATCAGCTCGATATCATCCTCTAACTAACCCAGAAGGTGCCAGATGTTCCATTTACGACGGTATGCGTAACGTTTTCGGCGAGAAGAATTATGTCGAGATCGAGACGCAGCGAGAGTTCGCAAAGGCACCACATGACAACGTCGGTGTGCAGTATGGTCTCGTCGCGCTGAACGAGGGCGAGATAGATAAGGAATTATTTCTGGACCTTAATGAGAAGATCGGCGGCTGGGATATCGACGTAAACTCGCGGCCACAACGCACTGTTGCCGACGACGACGCGCTGCGCATCGCCTATGAGACGGGTCGCGTCACTAGTGGCGGCGCGGGCCTGTCAATGGTCCCGATCCTCGACGACCGAGTATATCTGGACGACATAGGTAACTTCCATGCAAGTGTATATTCTTTCGTGACGCGAGCGCGTCTTGAACGGGACAACGGTCACGCTGGTAATTTCGTGACTCGCCGTCATAACCGCGAGCAGAATATTTTCGACGACAATCTTGCGCTAATGGACCAATGGCTCGCGAATATTCAATCGGATACCTCATCGCTCGCGACTCTGGACAAGATCGTTCGAGCCAAGCCAGCGGACTTGCAGAATGACTGCATCGCGCCGAATGGTGAGCGCATTGTCGACGAGCCTAACTTCGACATGGACAATCTGTTCGACAACACGGCCGGTGCCTGCAATGCCTTATATCCTCCTCACGCCGGAATGCGTCTAGTTGCAGGCGGTCCGCTTAGCAACGATGTCTTGAAATGTGAATTAAAGCCTATCGACTACGAAGACTATTCGGTTACATTCAGCGATGAAGAGAAACGGCGTCTGCAGGGGATATTCCCCACTGGCGTATGCGACTGGAGCCAGCCGGGTGTCCATCAGCAGGTGAACAAAACTTGGTTGTCATTCGGTCCGGCACCAGAGAATCGTTTCCAGCCCTAGGCGGGCCTTCAGGTCTTATTCTGCCGCGAGGGTCGCGTTTGACTCTCGTTGCGGATCGTCGAGGAAGCCGATAATTAGGTCTATGTCGTGCTCGGCACAGCCGTCAGTGTGTGCATAGATGTATTGTGCGCTGAGTTCCTGAATGATACTGCCTTTGGCGATAGCCGCCTTGAAGTTTGCGATCTCGGATGGTGGCAATCCCTCGCTGCGGTAGAAATCTGTTAACAATTTCATTTCTTCTGCGCTGAAGTTCTCATGCAGAATCTGCGCGATTCCTTCTTCAAAGTTTTCCCAGGCGAAGGTCTGTTCATAACAGTTGGCAATCTCTAGCTTGATCCACTGTGGAAGTTCGACGTCGGCCGACATTGCAACGATGCTGGAGTAAGTTCGGATTATCTTTCGTGTCTGCTGCTGTGTTCTGGTCTCGAACTGATTGGCGACATTGCTGGCGCGCAGCAACTTGTTGGCGTCGCGTATCTCATCGGCGCCAACGTAGCAGGGGTTTAACAATGTAAGGCTAAGCAGGCCTAGACAGCTAATTCTCATTGATGATTTCGAATACCACTGTAATGTTCGTCTGGTATTCTACTTCATCGAATGTCGGTGCAACAGTAGGCGCTGCTACCGCGGCGCTGCTCAAGGTTCTGTTAGCGTTAGCGTCCATCGCCATCTCCTGGGCCATGGCCGCTCGGGGCATGGCGCGGGCCATCTGGCGGATGCCGCCGTAATAGAAATTGATCGCCTTCAGCTGAAGGCCCAGATTGCTCTCGTAGTAGGCCTTCTGTGCCATGACGTCCTCAAGCGCGATCTCCCTAACCCGGTCCTCGAAAGCGTCTTCGTCACTGTGTTCGAATTCCGTGCTTTCGAACTCCACCTCCTCATTCTCGTCCGCGGCTGCAGCTAGCAGTTGCAGATGTTCCTCGCTATTTACTTCGATTTCCATGCGAGCGGATACCTCGAAGCTGTTTGGATTGCGACCGAAGAAGCCAAACTGAGGCGAGCTGGAAAACTTCGAGTTATTGATGTCCTCCTGTGGAACACCGGCAGCGACGAACTGTTGAATGAGTTCGAGGCGCATCGCCTGATTGACTTCCATCGCGCGACTGAGCGTGCGCTCTTCGGTTGTAACCAGCAGGCTGATTTTGGCGACATCTTTGTACGCTGTTAGTTCTCCCTCGCCGTTGATATTCACGGTGTTAGGTCTGGGGTGCAAGAACTCACGCAGCTCGTCGGGAGTGCCTGAGAGTTGCGTCTGCGCATGGCCAAGTTGGCTGAAGCCAGTGAGAGAGGCAGTAGCAGTTGCTGCCAAAGAAAGTAAAAGTAGTCTGTTCATGATGATGTCCTTGTATGTGAGGGGCGACTCTCCAGGCTGGGTCAGTATGACCCTTTTGCCAGTCATGCTCTATTATTCAAGTCGCAGTTCCGCTCGTTATAGTTTTATTCGCTCAAACAGCAATTGACTGGGCGAGGGATTCAGTGTCAAATGACAACATACTGACATAGGTAGACCCATCTCATATGATTTTACCACCCCATTGTCACCTCAGGCGGCAATCGGATGGAATTTAGAGGAAACCAAGTGCATTCCCCCAAGCGCATGTTATTTCTTGACCTTGTATTGTCCTTATTCAGGCTGAATGGACTCTTAATAGCGGAGGGGGACAACATGACGGAGGCGCTGGGTCTTACCAGTGCCAGATGGAAGGTTATCGGAGTCATAGCGCTCTCAAACTCCGGTCTTACCGTGCCGGGCATCGCCCGCGTCCTCGGTCAGTCGCGTCAAGCCGTGCAGCGCATAACCGATGTTATGGTAACCGACGGTCTGCTTTCCTACGAGACTAATCCCAAGCACAAGCGTTCCGTGCTCGTCGTGCTGACGGAAGAGGGCAAGACCGCTTATCAGGCGCTGCGTGACGTGCAGGACCCATGGGCCATCGAGAGCACGGAAGACATTTCTATCGAAGACTTGGATGCTGGCCTGCGTCTCATGCGCCGCCTCATTCAGAAATTCGACAAATAGCTATGGCTGACTATCTGAGCAGACTACCGCGCGATCTCTACACTGCAGAGCAGGTACGTCTTCTCGACTCGATCGCGATAGGAGAATGCGATATCCCCGGCTTCACCCTGATGCAGACAGCCGCCTCGGTTGTCTACAACACCCTCATGGAGAATTGGCCGCAGACTCGTCATGTGCAAGTATTCGCTGGCTCCGGCAACAATGCAGGCGACGGTTATCTAGTCGCGGCGCTGGCGAAAACAGAGGGGCTAAGTGTCGAGGTGATAACGCTCTCGGATCCAAGTAGATTGAAGGGCGACGCATCGCTCGCCTGGCAATGGGCAGAAAAGCATGAGGTTCCCATTACTGCTTTTGCCGACTTCGATCGAGAGCATGAAAAAGATCATGCCCATCCTCTAATCGTCGATGCCTTGCTAGGCATTGGATTGGATAGGGTAGTGAGTGGCGACTACTTCGATGCGATAGGATTCATCAATGGAGCGGACAGGCCGGTGCTGGCAATCGATATCCCCTCTGGCCTCAGTGCCGACACCGGCGAGTGTCTAGGCATTGCAGTTAAGGCTGATGCGACGGTGACGTTCATCGGGCTAAAGCAGGGACTGCTTACAAATGAGGCAGGCGACTATGTCGGCACATTGGTCTATCACGACCTGGAGGTACCCGA
>CAXBLN010000109.1:0-12329 GCA_963976555.1 uncultured Gammaproteobacteria bacterium | reverse complement strand
ACCAGGAACAACGGCAGCAACAAAAGTAGGCGAGCCAGTAGTTGGTCGGCGCAGCGGTTCGCCATCAGGGTCAGTGCAGCAAGCACAATGGCGGCAATGGTAAGCAAGGCAACCTGGACACCGAATAACTCAACTACCGTCTGTTCACTCGGAGCGATGAGCAGCATGAGTAGTAGGCCCAATACGAGAATCGTCTGCGAATTACGATTCAAGGCGAGATGGGTATTGCTCTTCTCGCCGGCAGCGAATAGCCATAATTGGTAGCTCAGAAGACTCAGCACCAAACCTGCACCCAGGCCGTTAGTCTGCGCCCAGGAGCCTTCAACTGCCCAGTCTTCCAGTATCTGGCTGCCGAGAAATCCGCCAGTTGCCATCAACACGAACGACAAGCCCCAGGTAGGCCTTTCGACTTCTACTATTCGTAGTAAGCCCAATACGCTTAAGCCTATTCCCGCCCATATTACGACTGATAGCTCCATGGATAATCCGAGGTGTAGAGATTGTAGCGCGAGGAATGTCGCTAAGAATATTTGCCCCAGAGACATTACTTAGCCTCCGTGTTCGCAGGCGTAGCGTACTGAGCCGTCAGCCGATCCTTTAGCTTCGCCTTAGTGACAGGCGTCAGGCTCGTCTGGATTTCAACGAACTGATTTCCCTCCGGCAGGCTACCGGCATCTACCGAGCTTTCTGCTATGAGAAAAACCAGAACCAGTATTCCTGAGCGTCGAAGTTTATCCACTAGCGCCTCAGCTGCGTTGGTCCAACGTCCAAGAACCAGAAAATGAATTCCCTCTTCGAGAAGCACCGAATCGGGCAGTGTGTTGAGCTCTTCTGAGTACCCCCGTTGCGGCTTACAGGTCGCTATAAGTTTATGGAAATGGTGCAGGTTCTCCAAATTGTGCCAGCTAGTTCCCATTGCCAAAGCCGCCAGACTAAAGCCTTCGTTCTGCGCGGATAGGCCGATCTCTACCGCCAGGGCAAGGCGCTCATCCAAAGGATCTTCATCTACAGGCCGACGCTGCCACGGCTGGAATTCCTTGAGACTCAGATCCACTATCAGGTAGACCTTGTCTCGGCGTATCTGCTCAACTCCCTCAAATACCTTGCTCATCGGTTCGCCATAGCGACTGCTAGCGCGATGGTCCAGCCGGCGCATCGAGTCGCCGGTCTGGTAGGGGCGTGAATAGGCATAGTCCAGGGAAGGCCCCATGCGAGTATTTTCACTTCCCATAGTCAAACGCTTGCTAGCCTGATCGGCGATGTTACGTAGTGAGGGAATCGAAACGCGCAATGTCTCTGGCAGCACGTAAATGTCCGCCGCCGCTTCGACTCTAGCGGTGGAACGCGTAAGGAAGAAAGGGAAATAGGATTGTATAGCGATACCCGATAGCTTTAACACGCCGCGTCGCTGTGGCTCGCAGTGTACGGTCAGCGACGTGCTCTGGCCCGCAGGCAGTTTCGCTCGATGAAGCCTGAACCATTCCCTGGGCCAGCGCCCGTAGGGTACGACCATCTCGCGAATAGAATAGTTGAAAAGACCAAGGCGTCCATTGTTCGTTACTCTGATATTCGAGCTTAGGGGCTGTCCTACCACGGCGGTGTTTGCCGTGTCGCGCTGCACGGATACCTTCGGCCGCCAGACGAAGCCCAGCAATGCGCTCCATAACAATAAACCTATGCCGAAGGCGCTGGTGAAGATAAGGAAGCCGCTGCTGCTTCTGTAGCTAAAGAGGAAAATGAGTAGGGAGCAGATGAGTATGATCTTGCCTGTGCGAGTCAGGCCGTCGAAGTAGAGCCGACGCCATGTTCGTAGCAGCAAGCGAGCGCGATGTTCATGCCATCGTGGAACGAGTCGAAGATTCGAGAACCAGCGTATTACTCTGAACCAATGGAGGAAGACGATTTCCTCGGGCACTCGAACGGGTCTGTCGGCGAGTTCACTCATACAAGAGTTCCAGGTTCAGAGTAAAAATTATGAGATGAGGTGCCAGTGTGCATAGCATCACGAAATAATTTTCAGTCTGAGCCCCATGCTATCGAGGGACGGGAATACTAGCGACAATATTCTGCATTAGTTCGTGCGCCTGGCTACTGTCATTGTCACGACCATGGCGAGGGAGTATGCGATGATTCCAAACCGGTGGAATAAGTTGCTGCACATCTTCGGCTATAACCTGTTGCCTGCCCTTAACCAGAGCGAATCCCTTACAGGCAGAAGCGAGATGCATAGACCCACGAGGGGAAATGCCGAGTTTGATATTCGGATCTTCGCGGGTCGCTCTGGCAAGTGTCACGATGTAGCGCGCCAGGTCAGTATGCAGATGCACCTCGTCACAGGCGTCGCGCAATGACGCTACAGACTCCTTATCGAGTACAGGCGTAGGGTCGAGCTGTGTTCTTGCTCCGTATCCTGCCAACAAATGCAATTCCGCATCGACGTTCGGATACCCGAGGCTGATGGAGGTGAGGAACCTATCGAGTTGCGCTTCGGGTAGTGGATTGGTGCTATCGAAGTCGATGGGATTCTGCGTAGCGATTACTGTGAACAATTTGGATAGAGGCTGGTTCACACCATCGGCAGCCACATAGCCTTCCTCCATCGCTTGCAAGAAGGCAGACTGACTCCGCGTCGGTGCGCGATTAATCTCGTCCGCCAATAGAAAGTCGGTGAAGATCGGCCCGGGGGAGAAAGAGAATTTGGCATCCAGAGTGTTATAGATACTGCCGCCGAGGATGTCCGCAGGCAGGATATCGTTGGTGAACTGTATACGATTAAAATCCAGGCCGAGTATCTGTGCGAGACTCTTGGCAAGAGTCGTCTTTCCTACGCCTGGCACATCTACCACTAACACGTGGCCTCTGGCGATTACACTCGCCAGCAATAGCTCAATTACGAAGTCATCCCCCAGCCAGTGTTGCGCCAGGGATTGATGAGCCTCTGCCAGCATGGAAAGCAGCGAACTCAGTTCGTCTTGCTTGGGTTGCTCTATCGATTCCATCGGCGGATATTAGCAGTCGATGGGTCTATTTTCAGTAGAAGTTTGTTAATCTGGAGCCTCAAAAGGCGAATCTGCCCACAGTCTGGACAAATCGCCGTCAGCTGCTCAGAGTTAGGTAGCAAGAATCAGAAAATAATTAGAAACAACAGGGAATGAATCATGCGAGTCCTTACCAGTTATCACAGCATACGAATCCAGCTAGTCGCCGCCATTTCTGCGGGCATTTGCCTGTTCACGCAGCCGGCAATGGCTCAATCTCAGACTCAGATGCAGGCACGCGCACTATTGGAGAACTACACACCAGTCACCCTGGAAGAGCTGGCCAATCCACCGGCCGGCGATTGGCTCATGTGGCGGGGTACGCCGAATCATTGGGCCTATAGCCAGCTGGATCAGATCAATAAAGACAATGTAGATAGCCTGCGACTGGCCTGGTCCTGGACCATGGAGCCGGGCAAGCAGGAGACTACGCCGCTGGTACACGACGGCATCATGTTCTTGCCCCAGGCCTGTGACTTTATCGAAGCGGTAGATGCGACCAATGGCACACCGCTGTGGGAGTATCGCCGAGCGACCGTCGATCATGTGGCGCCACTGTCTTGCGCGAATCGCAACGGCACCCTATACAAGGATCAACTCCTCATCGCCACGCGCGATGCCTTTATCGTTTCCCTGAACGCCGTCAGCGGCGAAGTGACCTGGGAGAGAGAAATCGGCGATTGGACAGTAGGTCAACACTATTCGGGCGGGCCACAGGTGTTCAATGGCAAGGTGATTACCGGTATGTCTGGCTGTTATTACATCAATACCAGTTGCTGGATCACCGCCCATGATGCCGATACTGGCGAAGAGCTTTGGCGCACCAACACGGTACCTAAGATAGGCGAACCTAACTGGGAGAGCTGGGGCGATGTGCCTGACGAGCAACGCCGCGGTGGCTCCGCATGGATGCCGGCCAGCTTCGATGCTGATCTCAATCTAATTTTCATAGGTGTGGCGGTCCCAATCCCCTGGGGCGATGTACAGCGCGGCACTCGAGGAGGCGATGTCCTCTATACCAACTCCACCCTGGCATTAGATGCAGAAACAGGCGAGATTGCCTGGTATTTCCAGCATATTCCGGGCGGCAACTGGGACCAGGATCATCCCTTCGAGCGTCTGATAGTAGAGACAGAAGTCACGCCCGATGCCGATGCCGTTTCCTGGATGAATCCGAATATCGCATCAAGCGAGCGCAGGAAAGTCATCACGGGTATTCCCGGCAAGCCAGGTATAGTGTGGACTCTGGATGCAGCCACGGGGGAGTTTCTCTGGGCAACCGAGACTAATTTTCAGAACGTGATCGTCGGTGTAGATGTTGAGGGGCGTAAGGGCATCACTAATCCCGAGATCGATATCACCGAGATCGGCCAGCAGAAGCTCGTGTGCCCAACAACACAGGGCGGCATAAACTGGAATTCGGTTGGCTACAGCCCACAGACCAATTCGTTGTATACACCTACTAACAATACCTGCATGGATTTTGCCTTAAGGCCGGTGGAGCCCACGGTAGGCCTGCACCATAGTTCGGCAAGAAGCAGCGTTGATATAGGTCCCGAAGATACCGGCCAGGTAGGGCAGTTCACCTCGATCGACGTCGCCACCGGAGCCACGCGATGGACCCATCGACAGCGTGCCGGCATAGGCGGCTCGGTGCTGACGACCGCTGGTGGATTGGTATTCGTCTCCGACGATGCCAGACGCTTTCGCGCCTTCGACGCCGAAAACGGCGAGATCCTCTGGGAGCAAATTCTCAATGCTACAGCCGGTGGCTTTCCAGTGAGCTATAGCGTAGATGGTGTGCAGTACATCGCGATCGCAGCGGGTGAGGGCGTCAACTATCGGCGACACACGCCGGAGATTCGCCAACGCGCCGGCGGCAACACTCTGTATGTATTCAGATTGCCGTAGGGCCGAGAGAGACTTGATGAAATTGGAGCGGGCGACGAGGGTCGAACTCGCGACAACTAGCTTGGGAAGCTAGTACTCTACCAACTGAGTTACACCCGCTTAGTTTTTGCTAGAAAGTTTGATTCTACGCTGAAGCTTGGAATAGGAACACAGAAAGAAGGCTCTGACTTAGTTTTTGGGATTAAACATGAAAAACAACATCGTAAAGTGGTCCTTAGTCGGATTGGGAGGTTTATTTCTCGCCTATGTGGCTTCGATCGTCTGGTTCGAGGCACAACTTGGCATGAACCAGCCTCAGGGCAGTACCTCTTTAGTCATTGCCACCTTCAACGACGACCGCGAGCGCCACGAGCGTGTGCTGCGTCTGGAACAGATCGGCGGTGAGAACTACATCGCGGCCAATCATTGGCCACGCTCCTGGTACAGCCAGGCATTGAATAATCCCAACGTGGAAGTAAAAATGCCCGGTAGTGACTCCTTCGAGCCCTATCTCGCGATTCCTTTGCAAGGAGATGAAGAGGACCGCGTTAGAGAAATTTACGACTTCGGCTTCGGATTCAGATTCCGAACCGGATTTCCACCACGCTACTTTCTCCGACTCGATCCTCGCGAATAATCAAGTCCGAACAATCCAGTGAAGTATAAGGAATAGAAGTATGTTGTACCGTTTAGGCCAGACCAGAGTCGAGATAGCAGGCGAAGACTATTTCGTCGCCGACAGCGCAGACGTTATCGGAAATGTACGCCTGGAGAATAATGTTAGCGTCTGGTTCAATGCGGTCATACGCGGTGACAACGACCCCATCGTCATCGGCGAGAATTCAAACATACAAGACTGTTCGGTGCTGCACACAGACGTAGGCTGTCCACTCACTATTGGCAAGAACGTCACCATAGGTCACAAGGTGATGCTGCACGGCTGCACCATCGGCGATAATTCTCTGATCGGCATCAACGCGGTCGTACTCAACGGCGCGAAGATCGGCAAGAACTGTCTGATTGGTGCGAACAGCCTTGTTACGGAAGGGAAAGAGATCCCCGATGGCTCGCTGGTGATGGGGTCGCCGGCTAAGGTTGTCAAGACACTGACGGAGGAGCAGCAGGCTGGTTTACTTGAGAGTGCTGCGGTTTATGTCGAAAAATTTAAACTGTTTAAAAGAGATTTACAAAAAGACATTCGCTGATTCATTGATTGCTAATGTCGAGCGAGAATTCCCATGAGACTAATTACAACAAAGAGACTAATTCAATGACAGCAATGACAGCAATGACAGCAATGACAGCAAGCCGTAAACCCAATCGATTCGCGGTGTTCGCGTTTCTATTTCTGCCGCTCGCGGCGACCGCCCAAGACTTTAACAATATCGAGATCACCACCATTCCAGTGCGCGACGGGATCTACATGTTGCAGGGCAGCGGTGGCAACATCGGTGTTTCTATCGGCGACGATGGCACCATCATCATCGACGATCAGTTCGGGCCGCTGACGGATAAGATAGTCGAGGCGATCGCCGAGTTGACGGACCTGCCGGTGACCTTCGTCATGAATTCCCATTTTCACTACGATCACACCGACGGCAATACCAACTTCGGCAGGGCGGGAGCCTATATCGTCGCGCAGGATAACGCGCGCAAGCGCATGGAAAGTACCCAGGTCCTCTCCGGTAGCGGTAGGGTGCAACCTCCCTATGAGGAGGTTGGCTTGCCCAAGATTACTTTCGAGGAGTCGATGCGTTTCTATCTGAATGGCAATGAGGTAGAGATAATCAACACGGGTGATGGCCACACCGATGGCGATGCGCAGATCTATTTCCACGAGGCAAACGTTATTCACACCGGCGATATGTATGTGCGCTATGGCCTACCCTTTATCGATAGAGACAATGGCGGAACCGCCGACGGCATGATCGATGCACTCTGGAATATTGCCGCATTGATTAACGATGACACCATCATCATTCCGGGCCATGGACAACTCGCAACCAGAGATGATTTGTTAGAGTTTCGAAGTATGTTGGTAGTGATTCGCGGAAATCTGGTTCGTGCAAAGGTGCAGGGTCTGTCCTTCGAGGAGATGCTGGCTACCGAACCGGCTCAGGGTTACGCTGCGAATGATGAGAATACACGCGGCTGGTTACAGCAGGCCTACGCGGAATACACTAACTAGCTTTGGCTGTAGGCAATAAAGAAGGGGCCCGGGAATCGAAAGTTAATCCCTGGGTCCCTTTTTCGTTTTCAGGCTATTTCTGCGGGCAGATCAGAAACTTCTCTCCGGTATGCTTGGCATAGTACTGCTTCATTACCTTCGCATCCAAGGCTTCGCTAAGAGAAATCTCATTCGTATAATTACTCGCGAAACTTGTCGTTAGCTCTTTGGCTACGCGAGCGCGCAAACGGCCGGCGACTTCCATGCCGGCTTTAGCAAGAAAGTTTGGTAACAACCACCCCCCGACTCCCCAAGCCATGCCATAGCCGCGACTCAAGGTGGTGGGAGCAGTATCGAGTCCGCCATAGAGGTAAACCTGCTTGTGTTTGATAGAGCCGTAGATGCTGTAGGCGCCCGGTGTTCTCGCAGCGGCACTTTCCATAGAGGTAAGAATGTTTGAGGCGAGCATTCCGCCACCGGTTGCATCGAATCCCAGGGTTGCACCGGTTTCGTGGATGGCATCGGTGAGGTCGGCCATAAAGGTATCGGCGCTGCTATTGATTACGTACTTGGCTCCCATGTCTTTGAGTAGTGCGACCTGCTCTTCTTTACGCACGATGTTGACTAGATCGACACCCTCAGCCTTACAGATTCGATTTAACATCTGACCGAGATTCGATGCCGCCGCCGTGTGCACGAGGGCGGTGTGGCCTTCCATTCGCATCGTCTCAATCATCGACAGTACGGTCATAGGGTTCACGAAACTGGACGCGCCATCTTTGGCTGTGTGTCCATCCAGCAGGGGCAGGCAAGAGGCAGCTTCTATGCATCGATACTGGCTGTACATCTGGCCGCCCGCAATGGCGACAATCTTGCCATCGAGGCTCTTGGCTGCATCACTGTCTCCAGTTGCTATCACTGTGCCGGCACCCTCGTTACCTACCGTAAGTGCCTGACCTACTCGTGCCTTCATGACTCGCATCCCCTGCTCGGAGACGGGCGCGCTGAGTACGGTATCCGCGCCAGAGCCTGCAGAGCTCGCTACGCTCATGTCGGTAAAGCCGAACATGACGCCCAGGTCGGAGGGATTGATGGGAGTTGCTTCGATTCTCACCAGAACTTGATCGGCATTGGGCTTGGGTGTTTCCTGTTCTTTTAGCTCCAGGCGCAGCTCTCCCGACTCGGTGACGGTTGAGAGCATCTGTAGATAGGTGGGGTTCTCTGACATGTAGTACCTCATTTGTAATGCGATGGATTGTCTTTCTTTGAGATGGAAGGCCTTGCAGCCCCTCCGGAAAGCGGCGTTCAATATAACAGTCCTCGCGCTGGATCGGGACTGATTTCTCGCAGTGCTCGCGTGCCTGCGCCTGACTCCCCGAAAGCGAGGGAAGTGACTGCCTGGAGGCAATAAAGCCAAATTCCTGTATATTCTCTACACCCATCGATTCAATTCGTTCACCTAGATGAAGACTCTATACGGAGAATCCAAATGAGAAACCTGTTTCCGCTGTTGATAATCGGCCTCAGCGCTACTACCGCTATGGCGCAGGACTATGTGGTTCCCAGGACGGAATGGGGTGTGCCAAACTTTCATGGTGTATGGAAACACGCCACGATTATGCCCTTCGAGAGGCCAGTAGAGCTGGGTGAGAAGCGCGCCTACACGGAACAGGAAGCGCTTGTGCTGGAGGGGGCGGTACAACAGAAGTTTGATGCCGCCAACGAGCCCTTAAGCCCCGATCGAGCGCCGCCGGAAGTGGGTGAAGCCCTGCCCTCTCTGGGTAACTACGATCTATTCTGGCGCGAGGATGCCCAGTTCATTCCAACTATCGACGGCGAGTTTCGTACCTCAGCTATTACCGATCCTGCGAACGGGCGTATGCCGGAGCGTGTTGCGGGCTTTAGCGAGCGAATGAATGCGCGCCCAGCGAATCGTCGCGGTCGTAACAGCGATGGCCCCGAGGGTCGCGGTCTGGGTGAACGCTGCCTGCTTAACGGAAATTTCGGCAGCCCGGTTATGAGGCCTAGTATCTACAACAGCCATCTGCAGATTAATCAGTCCCCAGGGTATATCAGCATTACTACTGAGATGGCTCATGACACTCGGATTATCAAGATTACAGATAATCACAATCCGGCGGCCGCCGTGCAAAGGAAATGGATGGGCGACTCCATCGGGCGCTGGGAAGGAGATACGCTAGTCGTTGAAACCAGGCATTTCAATGATTGGCAGACCCTGTATGGAGTGCCAACCGAGAATCTCACCGTTATTGAAACGTTTAGAAGAGACTCCAACAACAAGATGATCTATGGGTTTACCGTAAACGACCCAACAGTTTTCACCTCTGAGTTTTCTGGAGCGTATGCGCTATCGAGAATTGACGAGGAGATTTATGAATACGCCTGTCACGAGGGTAACTATGGCATGACAGGTATCTTGGGCGGAGCGCGCCGCCTGGAGCAGCTTGGATTGGAGCCATAGAACGCTGCATATAAAATAAACACTTTTACGGGGCCTCGTTTTCCCGATGGCTCCTAAGTTACACTTCATCATTGTTGGTTTGTCAGCCGAAACTTGCACCCGAGTAAATAGTCCGTCATGCTCAAACGCTGAACACCTGAAAAGGAAATCCCTATGATCAAACTAAAATCTCTCTTCTCCGCTGTGCTCGCTCTTTCGCTGTTTGCGTCTCTAAATGCCTGTGCTCAGAGCAGGGAGTACATCAACCCGAACCACGCATCACAAGCTGATGTCTCTCCCTTCAGTGGCGCGGTGCTAACAGGGAATACTCTGTATATTTCAGGCACATTAGGTTTGGTCAATGGGGCGGTACCTGCCGATCCTGCAGCCGAGGCGCGCAACGTAATGAATGGCATCAAGGCACAGCTAGAAGATGCGGGCATGACTATGGACGACCTGACCTATGTGCAGATCTTCTGTTCCGATCTTTCCCTGTATCAAGTCTTCAACGATGTGTACCGCACATTCTTCACCCAGGAGTTCCCTGCCCGTGCCTTCATCGGCGCAGGTAGCCTGTTATTCGACGCTCGTTTCGAGATTCAGGCGATTGCTGTAAAACGTTAGCAGAGTTATAACCGATGTTCTATGAGCCCAAGAAGAAAGATCACGGACTGCCCAAGAATCCGTTCAATAGTCTTGTTATTCCCCGTCCCATCGGCTGGGTCAGCTCCGTAGATGAGGAGGGCATTCAGAATCTTGCACCCTATAGTTTCTTTAATGCAGTAAGTTACAGCCCGCCAACCGTCATGCTTTCCGGTGGCGTCGGTACGGCTGCCGATGGCATGAAGGATTCGATTCGCAACATCGAGGCAAGCGGTGAGTTCGTCTGCAATCTGGCTACCTGGGAGACGCGAGATCAGATGAACGCGTCATCGGAGTCGGTGCCATCCGATGTAGATGAAATAGCTCTTTCAGGCCTGACGGCAATCCCTGCCAATATTGTCAACGCGCCACGCATCAAGGAGGCGCCGGTACATCTCGAGTGTCGGTATCTGAAGAGTGTAGATATTCCTGGTTGGACGGAAGCCGATGCCTATAGGGTTATATTCGGCGAGGTGGTGGGCATTCACATCGATGACGATTTCATCACCGATGAGGGTCTGGTGGATGTCGCGAAACTGCTGGTCATCGGCCGGCTGGGCTACAACGACTATACGGTCGTCAATAGCGATTCACACTTCACCATGAATCGCCCGACATAGATTTTCCTCCGAGGGTTTTGCTGGCTGCATGATTCTTCCTAAGCAAAACCTCGGCAGTTTCCCTATTTCTTCGTCTTAGCACTCTGCAGTAAAGCGCCAAATGTCCCCACCGATGGAGCGGCGGGCTTTTGCGATGGGGATCGAGCGGATTTTGCCTTTGCGGAATTCTTGCTATCCCTTTGAGCTGTCTTGTCCTTGCCTGTTCCGGTCTGCTGTTCATCGTCCAGACGCATGGTCAGGGCGATACGCTTCCGCTGCAAGTCCACTTCCATGACTTTCACCTTTACCACGTCGCCGGTCTTCACAACGGTGTGCGGGTCTTTCACAAATGTATTGGCAAGCGCCGAAATGTGTACCAGGCCATCTTGATGCACACCGATATCCACAAAGGCACCAAAGTTAGTCACGTTGGTGATCACGCCCTCCAGTCGCATTCCGGCCTTTAGATCTTTCATAGACTCGATGCCGTCTTTGAACTCGGCAGTCTTGAATTCAGGCCGTGGGTCGCGGCCGGGTTTCTCCAGTTCTGTCAATATATCGGTGACGGTGGGAAGCCCGAACTTCTCATCGATGTAGTCGGCAGGGTTTAATTTCGAGAGGAATGAGTGATCGCCCATCATGTCTGCCAGTTGCTTCTTGTTTGCGGATCCAATTTTTTTGACTACGCTATAGGACTCCGGATGCACGGCGGAGGCATCCAGGGGATTGTCGCCATTGACGATGCGCAGGAAGCCTGCTGCCTGCTCGAAACTCTTCTCGCCGAAGCGCGGCACCGACTTCAGGTCGCGCCGGTTCTTGAATTCACCGTGCTGATCGCGATAGGCGACGATGTTCATCGCGATGGAAGAGGACAGGCCGTAGACTTGTTTCAACAGTGCGGCAGATGCCATGTTCACGTCTACGCCGACGGCATTCACACAGTCTTCCACTACTGCATTGAGACTCTGTCCGAGCTTGAATTGACTCACATCGTGTTGGTATTGACCCACGCCTATAGATTTGGGATCGAGCTTCACCAATTCTGCCAAGGGGTCTTGCAGGCGCCTCGCTATCGATATCGCACCACGAACCGTAACATCCAGATCAGGAAACTCTTCTCTGGCGATGTCCGATGCAGAATATACAGACGCGCCGGCCTCGTTCACCATGGCCTTGTCTAGCCGCAGCTCCTTGTGTTTCTTCATCAGCTCGCCAGCCAGCTTGTCTGTCTCTCTCGAAGCCGTGCCGTTACCGATGGCGATCAGTTCCACATCGTGCTTCTTCGCCAGCTTGGCGAGCACATCGATTGACTCGTCCCACTGGTTTCTCGGCTGATGCGGATAGATGGCCGTGTCTTCGAGAAACTTCCCGGTGCGATCGACCACGCAGACCTTCACGCCAGTGCGCAGGCCTGGGTCTAGTCCCAGGGTGACTTTGTTTCCTGCCGGTGGCGCCAGCAGGATTGCCTTCATGTTTTCGGTGAACACGCGAATAGCTTCATCGTCAGATTGTTCCCGTAGCTGGCCCAGTAG
>CAXBLN010000108.1:0-12337 GCA_963976555.1 uncultured Gammaproteobacteria bacterium | reverse complement strand
GCATGGCCTTCCAGACGGATACGCTTGCTTGAGTTCGCGGCAAGGTCTCTCGCGTGAAAAGTCAGAGTCGCCCGATCCGCGGGCTTGAATTCCGCGATATCGAAGTCGAAGTAGAACACAGTCTGACGTAGCGCATTCTGGGCTCGAATCTCTTCTTGAGTCAGCTGACCCGAGGTTGACCCTGGGTTTGTGCGCGCTGAGCTACTGCTCGACGAGCTGCTGCTGTTAGACTCATCGTTGCCCATGCCACTCTCGTCCGTGTCAGCGGTTGAACTGCATGCCACCAAGGCGAAAAGCGAGATAGCCATCAGGCCCATTTTTATCGTTTGTATGCTTTGCATTGCCACTCTTTGAGTCCTCCAAAGACTTAGAAAATTTTCCAAAAAATCTGTCGCTCTATGCGATTTTACTGCTTAATTTAAGAACGGAGACCAAGCTGGTTCCCGCACATCGCCCTGCGTGGATGGTAAACGGAACTTCACGCTTCCGTCAATGGATACGGCGTCCAGGACCCCTCTTCCATTGAACTTGGTCGCGTACAATATCATGCTGCCATTCGGCGCAATGCTGGGTGATTCATCTAACGAGGTGCTTGTCAAAGAAGGTATCACTCGGAACGTCTCGACATTGAGCACCGCTATTTGGTAATTCGGGTCCTGACGTGTCTCACGCCGAACATGTACAAGATTCACCCCGTCGGGCAGGAATGTTGCGTTAAGGCATTGAAAACACTCATAAGTTAGCCGTTCTACATCGTAGGCAGCGGCGCCGAGCTCTATGCGATAGATCTGAGGCTGTCCGGTGCGCTCCGACATAAACACGATAGACCTACTATCGGCCGTCCAGCTCGGCTCTGTATCAATCAATGGGTGATTGGTGACCTGTGTTAGTTGATTCGTGACCAGGTCCTGTACGTAGATATCCGGGTTGCCATCTTTCGACAACACCATAGCCAGCTTAGTGCCATCGGGTGACCATTCTGGAGAACTATTTAGACCCGGGTAATTGGTTATTTGGCGTCTGTCCCCCGTGGCAATATTCTGTGTGTAAATCCGTGGTAGATCTGTCTCGAAGGAGACATAAGCTACGTCAAGACCCGTTGGCGACCAGGCAGGCGACATGATCGGCTCTACCGACTCCAATAGTACCTGCGCCCGCTGACCGTCGTAATCTGACTTCTCGAGGCGAAAATTCGTGCGCTGGGGGTCCACATACTCAGCCACCACGTAGAGAATCTGAGTAGTAAAGGCACCACGTGTACCAGTTACCTGTTCGAAAACGACGTTGCTAATCTCGTGAGCAATATCCCGTAGCTGGGTAACGCTGCCGGTCAAAACTTCACCAGCGAGCTTTATCTCACGATTAATATCGAAGAATTCATACTGCACCTGCACCAGCTGACTGCCGGGCGCTCTATCGATCTGGCCTACTAGCAGGTAGTCCTGAGCCAAGATTCGCCAGTCACGGTAAAACACTTCCTGTTCATTGCTCGGCAGACTCAGCATGTTCGAGCGCGACAGAGGGAGAAACTCACCCACCTGTTGCAGATCGTTCATCACGATCTGCGAGACGTCTTCGCTGAGCACCCCGTTGCCCTGCCAGGAGAACGGAACCACGGCTATCGGAATCGGATTATCTACACCCTGAGTTATCTGAATGCTCAGCTCGCCGTGCGCGGAGAATGACAGCAGGCAGAGTGTGCCCGCGAGTAGACTAAGTAGGGTTTTTCGTAAATTCAATTCAGTAAATCCTCGGGTTGGAATATCAGTGAAAGAACCCTGAAATTCTGATTAAACACATTAATCGGCAATGTCTGTAATTCTGTGAACGGAGCCGCCCTATAGACGGCATTCTCCACCGATCTGTCGAAAGCCGGATCGCCGCTAGATTGCGTGATCGTGGCGTCGACCAGGTCACCGGTGGGCAACATCCTGATCTGCAAGATAGCGCGCATTCCGTTTCTGGCACTCGGCGGTCTCGACCATTGTTCCTGTACTAGTTGTTGAATTAATGCTGTGCCGCTTTGCACCATTTCAAATTCCGAGCTGGCTAGCTCTGCAGCGGCGGCGGCCGCCGCTTCCTGTTGCCGCTGGCGCTCCCTTTCGCGACTCTCCTGCTGTCTACGGGCCTCAGCAAGTTCGCGTTGCCTGCGCTCAGATTCCGCGCGCTCTGTTTGTTCACGCTGGAGCTGTTCTGCGTTCAGTCGCTCCTGTTCCCGTCGTTGCCGCAGCGATGCCAGCTCTCGAGCCTGCCGCTGCTCTTCCTCTCGCGCCTGGGCCTGTTGCTGCTCTTGCCGCTGGCGTTCTGCCTCGGCCGCACGCTGAGCGCTTTCCTGCTCTCTAGCTCTGAGCTGCTGTTGTTGTTGCCGCTCCAAGCGTTTGCGCTCGTTCGCGACCTGCGGATTTTCCTGCACCAGTAGCGCCTTCACCACCGTAGGCTGCACCAGTTCCAGCGCCTCGGGACCATTGCTACTTTGAAGATACATCAATAGCGCCAGTATTAGGCTATGAAAAGTCACCGCCACTACCACCGAAAGCGGGTAGCCGTTATAGATCACAATGTTGTTAAAAGTATCTTTCATCTGAGCAATAGCATGGCGTAACTAAATCTCGCCTAGAGGCTGCGTAATGAAATTCGGATTCGCTACACCGGCCGCCTGCAAGGTCGTAATCAAATTTACCATCGCACCCCAGTCCGCTTCGGTGTCCCCTTCCACCAGAACCTGAATGCTCGGATTTGCTCTGGTTATAATACCCACCTGCGATCCGAGAGTTTCGAGAGTCACAGGTTGACGATCTTCACCGGTAGCTCCCACGCTAATAAAATAATCGCCTGTCGCGGTTAGCGAGACGACCAGAGTCTCCAGATTTTCGTCTATCGCCAGCGGCTCGTTGTTGGCCTCGGGCAATTCAACCTCTATGCCTTGATTTAATAGAGGTGCGGTCACCATAAAGACAACGAGCAAAACGAGCATCACGTCGATAAACGGCACGACGTTAATCTCACCCATTGGTTTCCGCTTCTTACGGACAATTGTTTCCATCAAACAAGCCTATTCGCTATTCGTATTAATCGCTGTGAATCTGTCGATGCAGGATGCTTGAAAATTCGTCGGTAAACGTAACGTAGCTGCTCGTGATGTTATCGACGCTGGCTGTGTATCGGTTGTAGACCACCACAGCAGGTATAGCCACAAACAAGCCCATAGCCGTGGCAATGAGCGCCTCGGCAATATCCGGCGCGATAACCTGCATCGTGACCTGCGCTTGACTCGCCAGGCCGATAAACGAATTCATGATTCCTATGACGGTACCAAAAAGACCGATATAAACTGAGACGGAGGCAACGGTTGCAAGAAACGGCAGATGCTTCTCCAGCTTCTCCTCTTCCCTGGAATAGGCAACACGCATCGCCCGCTGCGCGCCTTCCATTATTGCCTCTTTATCCATGGAGGGTTGCTGGCGCAGACGCATAAACTCTTTGAAGCCCGCTCGAAAGATATTCTCCATGCCAGTCAGTGGAATGTCTTCCTTCTGCATCTGGCTACCCTCTTTGTAGAGTTGACTCAGATCCATGCCGGACCAGAATCGATTCTCGAAATTCAGCACACCCTTAAGGGCGGCGGACAGCACCATCCAGCGCTGAAATATCATCACCCAGGAAACTATCGAAAGCCCCAGCAGCGTTAGCAGTACCAACTGCACCGGAATGCTAGCTTCCAATATGAGTAATGTAGGTGTAATCCCCTCGTTCAATTTCACTCTCCAATTCGAGCATGCCCGCAGGCGCCCGACAAACTAAATTCTGTTACGCCTTCACTTTAACTATTTCGGCAACTTTAGGTACTTACGCTTTCTTTATGCTTAATTGTTTTGACAAGCAAAAGCCGCTGGAAATCCGCGACATCAAAGGGATTATTCGGCCAAAACAGTAAATAGTTTTGTGAAAAGGCATTTAACGCAGTAAATGTATCTATCGTAGGGTAAATAGCGTCATTGGCAGGGCAAATCATGGCCAAATCGTGGCAATGGCGGCTAAGCTCGGAAAAGTCAGTTCTACCCTATCAGAAAGAAAAACGTCTAGCTCTTATCCGGCGCACTCGCTTGATCAGACTGAAACAAGTCTGCGCTCTGATCGGACGGCTTAATACCGAAATGACGATAGGCGAATTGCGTGACCACGCGCCCCCGAGGGGTTCGCATGATAAAGCCCTGCTGTATCAGAAAGGGCTCCAACACGTCCTCAATCGTGTCTCTCTCCTCGCTGATGGCTGCAGCCAGGCTGTCGATGCCGACGGGCCCACCATCGAACTTCTCGATCATGGTCATCAACAGGCGCCGATCCATGTGATCGAAGCCGTTCTTGTCTATGCTGAGCATGTCCAGCGCCAGCCCCGCTGTTTCCAGGCTAACCTGTCCATCTGCCTTTACCTCAGAATAATCCCGCACACGGCGCAGCAAACGATTCGCGATACGCGGCGTGCCTCGCGACCTCTTCGCTATCTCTGCGGCACCGGCCTCATCAATCGCGGTGCCGAGTATCTTGGCCGAGCGTCGTACGATGTGCGTCAACTCATCCACCGAATAGAACTCTAGACGCTGAATAATGCCGAAACGATCTCGCAGAGGAGACGTCAACAGGCCTGCTCTCGTGGTCGCGCCTACCAGCGTGAAAGGCGGCAGGTCCAGTTTTATGGAGCGCGCCGCCGGACCCTCGCCGATCATGAGGTCTAGCTGATAGTCTTCCATCGCGGGATAGAGTATCTCTTCGATCACCGGGCTCAGTCGATGAATCTCGTCGATGAACAAAACATCACCCTCTTCCAGATTAGTCAGCATCGCGGCGAGATCGCCGGCCTTTTCCAGCACGGGGCCCGAAGTGGTCTTGATGGAAACTTGCAGCTCGTTTGCGATGATATTCGCCAGCGTTGTCTTGCCGAGACCCGGTGGGCCAAACACCAGAGTATGATCCAGTGGCTCGCTGCGATTGCGCGCGGCACTGATGAAAATGTCCATCTGTTCTTTGACCTCGGTCTGGCCTACATAGTCTGCGAGAACCAGAGGGCGTATCGCGCGATCGGCGGTATCTTCTATTGGGGCCGCCACGGGCGAGATGAGTCTATCTTCTTCCATTGAATTTCCGATACGACCAGCTGGCCGAAATGTCACTTATCAATCAATTGTTATCTATTTATCAACTAAGCCATGCTCTTGAGCGATTGCCTAATAAGTTCTTCCGAGTCGCTTATCTGCGGATTCGCCTTTAATACCTGCGCGATAGCATGGGCTGCCTGCTGAGGCTTGTAGCCCAGCGAGACTAACGCTGTCTCGGCATCGTTGTTCATCGACGAAGAGCCCGCAGCTCGTGTCGTATCTCCGCCTGTTTCCCCGCCGGCATCCCAATCCGTAAGGCGGTCTCGCATTTCTATCAGCAGGCGCTCGGCAGTCTTCTTGCCGATACCCGGCATCTTCACCATGGCGTTAATATCATTGCTGCGCACCGCTAGCACGAAGTCATCTGCCTCCATGCTGGAAAGTATGCCAAGTGCCATCTTTGGCCCCACTCCATTGATCTTAATGAGAGAGCGAAACATCGACTTGTCTTTTTCTTCAAAGAATCCATAGAGCAGCTGCGCATCTTCTCGCACAACGAAGTGTGTATGCAGGGTCAGTTCTTTGCCGACGTCTGGCAATTGATACAGAGTGCTCATGGGCACCTGCACTTCGTAGCAGATTCCTGCCACATCGATCTGAATTTCAGGGGGCTTCTTGTCGACGAGAACGCCGCGTATTCGTCCTATCACTTGAATCTCTTCCTGCTAAATGACTTCGCGCCTGCCATGCGTATTAGACTCGCCTCGGTGTTGGCATGACAGATGGCAACGGCTAGGGCATCCGCCGCATCCTCAGCTATGGTATCACTTATCCGTAGCAGCGCTTTAACCATGTGTTGTACCTGCAGCTTATCGGCGCCACCGGCACCGACTACCGCCTGCTTCACTTTACGCGCCGAATATTCGGCGACTGGCAGATCCTGCGAGAGACACGCGACCATCGCGCTACCGCGCGCCTGACCCAGCTTCAAAGCGGAGGACGGATTCTTACCCATGAAAACTTCTTCGACAGCCGCCTGCTGAGGAGAATACTCCTCAATCACCTGACGGATTTCCAGGAAGATGGTTTTTAAGCGATCGGGCTGCGAGCTGCTATTGGTTTTGACGCAACCGCAGTGGATGTATTCCAGCTTGTTGCCGACAGAATTGATCAAGCCATAGCCCGTGACGCGGGAACCAGGATCAATGCCGAGAATTATGGCCATTAAAATTCCTTTGTGGGGACACTAATAACTTAGTAACTTAAAGGCTTATTGAATGGCTCAGCGCTGTAACAAGCCTTTAAGTTACTAAGTTATTAGTGTCCCCAACATCACAGCTGCGCTGCTATCTCATCGGAGATATTGGCGTTGTGATAGACATTCTGTACGTCATCCAGCTCTTCCATAAGATCGATCATCGTTATTAGTGTTTCGGCAGAACTCAGATCGAGATCAGCCTCGGTCGTTGCAAGCATGGTCATCTCTGCTGAGCTCGCAGTCAGAGTGGCGCTAGCCAGAGCATCCTGCACGGCACCGAAAGTCTCGAGCGTCGTCATCACGTCGATGCTGCCATCCTCATTGTTCACAATATCGTGGGCACCGGCTTCTAGCGCTACTTCCATGATTTTTTCTTCGCTGCTGCCTTCAGGAAAACTGATGATGCCAGTTCGCTCGAACAAATAGCCTACCGAGCCATTGGTTCCGAGTGTGCCGCCGTATTTAGTGAAGGCGTGCCGCACCTCGGCCACAGTGCGGTTCTTATTATCTGTTAGTGTTTCAATGAGCACAGCAGTTCCACCGGGCCCGTAGCCTTCGTAGGTAAGCTCTTCAAGATTGTCACTCTCTGCCGTTCCAGCGCCGCGGGCCACCGCGCGATCGATCGTGTCTCGGGTCATATTCGCGGCCAATGCCTTATCGACCACCGCGCGCAGGCGCGGGTTGTCCGCAACTTCACCACCGCCTAGCTTGGCGGCCACAGTTATCTCACGAATGATCTTAGTGAAAATCTTCCCGCGCTTCGCATCCTGCCCCGCTTTCCGGTGCTTGATGTTGGCCCATTTACTATGACCTGCCATATCAGCTTATCTCCCGTCCAAGTTCGACTTGCCTAAGTTTCTGATTTATTTTCGCTCGCCTTCTCGCGCAGACGAATATTGAGCTCTTTCAGCTGCTTCGCGGAAACGATGCCCGGTGCATCGGTTAACGGACATGCCGCAGACTGCGTCTTCGGGAATGCAATCACGTCGCGGATAGAGGTCGCGCCAGTCATCAACATGATGAGCCTATCGAGGCCAAATGCGATGCCTCCGTGTGGGGGACAGCCAAAACTGAGTGCCTCGAGGAGGAAGCCAAACTTCTCCTGCGCCTCTTCTTCGCCGATGCCCAGAACCTCGAACACGGACTGCTGCATTGCCGGCTTGTTTATACGTATTGAGCCACCACCCAACTCAGTGCCATTGAGAACCATATCGTAGGCTCGCGAAAGAGCAGAGAGCGGCTCAGCCTTTAGCTGCTCAGCGTCGCAAGACGGAGCCGTAAATGGGTGATGCAAGGAGGTCAAGCTGCCATCGCTCGCGGTTTCAAACATGGGAAAATCGACAACCCAAAGTGGAGCCCAATCTCCTTTGACCTGGCCTAGATCCTCTGCGACCTTAACGCGCAGGGCACCCAATGCCTCATTAACGACCTTCGCCTTGTCAGCGCCGAAGAAAATGATATCTCCAGTTTGCGCCCCGAGCTTCTTCATTAGCGACTGCACGACTTCCTCAGGCATGAACTTCAAGATCGGAGACTGAAGACCTTCCATACCAGCGTCTATGTCATTTACTTTCACCCAAGCCAGCCCCTTCGCACCGTAGATCGCAACAAATTTCGTGTAATCGTCTATCACCTTGCGGCTAATGCTCGCGCCTTCAGGCACACGTAAAGCTACGACTCGGCTCTGGGCATCGTTAGCGGGACCACTAAATACTTTGAAATCAACGTCCTTCATGAGGTCGGCGATATCAATGAGTTCCAAATCTATTCTCAGGTCGGGCTTATCAGAGCCAAAACGCAGCATAGCCTCGGCATGAGACATGCGCGGGAAAACACCGAGATCCACATCTAGATGCTTCTTAAATACTTCGCTGATCAACTGCTCCATAACAGTCATAATTTGCTCTTCATCCATGAACGAAGTCTCGACATCGATCTGCGTAAACTCCGGCTGACGATCCGCACGCAGGTCTTCGTCTCTGAAGCATTTTGCGATCTGGTAATATCGGTCCATGCCTGCCGCCATCAGTATCTGCTTAAATAGCTGTGGCGACTGCGGCAATGCGAAGAACTTGTTCGGGTGGGTCCTGCTAGGCACGAGATAGTCGCGCGCGCCTTCCGGCGTCGCCTTGGTCAAAAGCGGAGTCTCCACGTCGACAAAGCCAGTATTGTCGAGGAAATTGCGAACAGTATTGGTGACCTTCGAGCGGAAGCGGAGTCGATCTGCCATCTCCGGCCGACGCAGGTCGATATAGCGGTAGCGCAGTCTGATGTCCTCACCCACTGCAGAGTGATCATCAAGATGGATGGGTGGCGTTTCGGCGGCATTGAGTATTTCCAATTGCTTGCCGAGAACTTCGATTTTGCCCGTGCCCATGTCGTTATTAAAAGTGCCTTCGGGACGCAGGCGGACTATGCCCGTTACCCTTACCACAAATTCATTGCGCACGCCCTCTGCAAGGGCGAAGCTAGCTTCTGTGTCGGGATCGTAGACTACCTGAGCGATTCCCTCTCTATCTCTGACGTCTAGAAAAATAACTCCACCGTGATCCCTGCGTCGATGAACCCACCCACAAAGCTGAACTTCCTTATCCACAAAAGTTTCGTTTAGTTCACCGCAATAGTTACTGCGCATAGCGTTTTCCTGTCTCAATGCATTCTTTATAGTTGTACCGCCACAAGCGTAGCGTATCGAGTTGCCAGCAATTCTAGTGAGTAACTAGTTTGCTGAGGCGTTCGAAGATGTCTTTTTAGTCTCTTTTGCCGGTTTGCTGGCAGCTTCTTTAGCTGCTGGCTTAGCGTCCGTTTTGCTGCTGCTGGCCTCTACTTTGTCGCCACTGGTTTTACTAGCTGCATCTTTACCTGGTGATGCCGACTCGGATTCGGCGAGTTGCTTTTTATTGCCCGTCTTGAAATCCGTCTCGTACCAACCCCCGCCTTTCAGCCGAAAACTCGCCGCGGAGACCAATTTAACTAAGCTGGACTTACCGCATTCAGGACACTTTACTAGAGGTTTATCGCTGATCTTGTGCAGCGCCTCCAGCTTATGTTCGCATTTTTTACACTGGTATTCGTAGATCGGCATCGAAGTCATTCCTTTCGGCTCGAAAATCCCACAGTTTTTGAGAATTCGAGCCCAACCCCGCCTTGACGAGTGCCAGAGCGGCTAAAAGCCGGCGATTATACCTTATATGGATTTTCTCTCGCACCTATCTTTACGCTTCATTACCCTGCTGAGCAGTTCCCTATACGAACTCTATCTGCGCACCGGTCTGCCCAGTTGCCAATGCAGCGGTCCCTTAGCGTTTTTTCGGTTTACCGTTTACGCCGCGAGTTAGCCGCTGCAACGCTTCGCGCTCCAGAATTTAAGCAGAGGCAGCCAGCGACAAACTATGCGTGGTCACTTGACTCAAAATGGGTCGCTTAGGCTCCGGGCACCGCCACCTATTGGGGCATGGGATAATTTCTTATCAAGATGTTGATATTCGACTTTCGAGCTCGAAACTTTAACAGAGACGGAAGTGGGAATCTCAACTCATGTTTGAGCGCCGATTGGATAACACGGTACCCATCAAGGGAGTTTAACAAAGGTCGATTCAAAGTTTGCTAATTGAATTTTCGATGAGTCTCTGCATTCTGTTTTCTGAATCTCGGCTCAACTAAAACTCTTCAATACAAAACTCTGATCTGGAACCAAGTTAGCTCTAAAGTAGTTTGACAAAGCGAAACAATTGTGTGGCGCTAGAATGCAAAATTCGACCGATAGGAATTGCCATGCTCGGTATTTTGACGCCTAAATTACCGGTATATTGAGATTCTTAAGCCATGTGCAGGAAAGTTGCTATATTTACTTGCTAGCGCAATGTGAATGATTTATAAATACACCCCCTGAGGGATGGCAGAAGTTTAATTTTGGGGCAGAAGCCAAAATTGAAAGTCAGAATGAGGCCTCACCACTCGGGGCAAGATTTGAACAAACACTAATCTTCGAACGAATTCAAACTAACTTGTAATTTAAACTGAAAGAGAGCGGGCATGGCTGTTAAAAAATCACCAAAGAAAGCTGCACCAAAAACTAAAACAAGCGCTGCAAAAACGCGCAAGACTCCAGCGATTCAAAAGAAGTACACAAAAACTGAAATCCTGAATGAGATTTCAGAGAACACATCAGTAAGCAAGAAAGAAGTTGCTGCTGTTCTTGAAGAGCTAGGCGTTCTAATCGAGCGTCACGTGAAGAAGCGCGCAGTTGGCGAATTCACTCTACCAGGTTTGCTGAAGATTAAATCTGTACAGCGTCCTGCACGACCTGCTCGCAAGAATGTACCTAATCCTTTCCGCCCTGGCGAATTGATGGACATTCCACGCAAGCCAGCCAGCACACGGGTTAAGGTATTACCTCTTAAGAAGTTGAAGGAATTTGCCCTATAAGCAGGCAATTACTTCTAGATTCCCGCAAACTCCAGGCGGCCGGCCCATTGCAGCTGCCATAGTTCCTGCGAATCTACGCAAAACCAATAGAAAGGCAGCCTCTGGCTGCCTTTCTTACTTTCAGCGGTTGGCAACACGCGGTGCCGACACCTAAAATAGTCTAGTATTCGTCTTTTAACCCCCAATTGGATCAAACATGCGAGCGAGCAAGTACCTTATAGCCACGGTAAAGGAGACACCTTCCGATGCGGAGATAGTTAGTCATCAGCTGATGTTGCGGGCTGGATTAATCCGAAAGCTGGCCAGCGGTCTGTACACATGGCTGCCGCTAGGTCTGCGGGTATTGCAGAAGGTTAGCCAGATTGTCCGCGAAGAGATGAATAAATCCGGCGCGATGGAAGTGTCTATGCCAGTGGTACAACCCTCAGAACTCTGGGAAGAATCGGGTCGTTGGCAGGGCATGGGGCCAGAATTGCTGCGTTTTCAGGATCGTCACGGCCGTGATTTTTGCTTAGGTCCTACTCACGAAGAGGTGATCACCGACCTCGTACGCAATGAATACAGCAGCTATCGTCAGCTGCCAGCGAACCTCTATCAAATTCAGACGAAATTTCGTGACGAGAGACGCCCTCGCTTCGGCGTCATGCGTTCGCGCGAATTCATCATGAAAGATGCCTACTCCTTTCATACCAGCCAAGAGTGCCTGAATGAAACCTATGCCGTCATGCATCAGACCTATTGTAATATCTTCGACCGCCTCGGGCTTAATTACCGACCGGTGATAGCAGATTCCGGCAGCATCGGTGGTAGCACATCCCATGAATTTCACGTTCTAGCAGACAGCGGCGAAGATGAAATTGTCTTCAGCAGTGAGTCTGAGTACGCGGCCAATATCGAATTGGCTGTGGGCACACCGGCCGCAGCCGATGTCGGTGCAAACGAAGACCCGAAGAATCGCGAAATTGTAGACACAGCAGACGCTAGCACAATCGACGAAGTAGCGGACAAGCTCGGCATCGCACCACAGCGGATATTGAAGACACTTTTCGTCCACGCGGCTAATGATGAGGGAGAGCGCAGTAATCAAATCGTGGCACTCATGCTGCGTGGCGACCAGGAGTTGAACGAAACGAAGGCGTCTAAGATCAATGGGCTCGCCTCGCCGCTAGAGTTTGCAGACGATGAGGTGATCCTGAAACAGGTAGGAGGTCCAGTGGGCTCTCTTGGTCCTGTGGGGCTTTCCGAAAGAGGGATACGCTGTATCGCAGACAATAGCACTAGCGATATGCACAACTTTGTCTGCGGAGCAAACGAAGCTCAGCGACACTTCATCAACGCAAACTGGGATGACGATTGCAGCCCCGATGCCGTAATGGACATACGTAAGGTTCGGGAAGGCGACATTAGCCCCGACGGCAAGGGAACACTATCGATCAAGCGCGGCATCGAAGTTGGTCATATCTTTCAACTGGGCACGAAATACAGCGAGGCGCTAAACGCCACGGTCCTCGACGAGAATGGCAAGAGCGTCGTCATGCCAATGGGCTGTTATGGTATA
>CAXBLN010000107.1:0-12431 GCA_963976555.1 uncultured Gammaproteobacteria bacterium | reverse complement strand
AAAGAGCATAGCACCTCTACGACGAAGTCCATTGGGGTGTAGTCGTCATTTATGAGCACAACCTTGTACAGAGGCGGTTGCTGTAACTTCGGCTTATCTGTGATCGCTGCGAAACCGGAATCGTGATCGATTCGGTCGTCATTGCCTTCATCTGAGTTACTTGGTCCTGGCAAACTCTTCGCCAACTTTACTGGAATCATTTCTCGGTGGTTCTTACTCATAGCATCAATGTTCATTTAAGCTTACGGCAGGGCCAAACGGCCGCAGAAAGAGGTCAAGACCTGAACCGTCTCTCAGGGGAATCTCGCTGACTTAGCAGGCCCCAGAATCGCTCTAGTATACAGTTAAATTGGGCTTTCTCCTCCATTTTCAAGCCCCCGCCCTGCACCGCATTAGGAAGATTGCAGAGCCGCATCTTTGACATTGCCGATTTCTTGGTGTATAGCATTTACTGTGGCAAAAAGCCTCGAAGTTAAAAAATAAAAAATAATAAGAAGTACGGAGTTCTCTCATGAGTACCGGGCAAGTTAAGTGGTTCAACAATGCGAAGGGTTTTGGTTTTATTTTACCTGATGAAGGAGGCGATGATTTATTCGCACACTACTCCGCCATCGGCATGGAAGGCTATAAAACCCTAAAGGCAGGTCAGCTAGTCTCATTCGACACAATCGAAGGCCCCAAGGGATTGCATGCAGCGAATATTCATGCAGTCGAAGGTGCACCTCCTGCAAATGGCGATGCAAATGGGGTGGAGCAAGATTCCAGTTCGGAGGCTCTTGCTCCAGCAGCTAGTAATGGCGCAGCCGTAGAAGACGAATTGAAAGCCTAGAGCCCTAGACCCTCCCTTGCGGATGGCGCTAGTGGTTAGCATTCCCGCTGTTCGAGATGTGAACAGGATGGGCGATTGCTTGTGCGCAGTTGATGCATCGGCTCCAGAGAGGATCACGGCCGGCGGGGATTCCCTGCGCTTAGCTTAAGCCACTCCGATTCCTACCGATACAAGCTCCATGCCCCATATCCTGCTATTCAACAAACCCTTCTCGGTCCTGTCCCAATTCACCTCGGAGCCACCGCATCGCACGCTTGCTGAATACATAGATATCAAGGGCTTCTATGCCGCGGGCAGGCTTGATAAGGATTCAGAGGGACTTCTTATCCTAACCGACGACGGCAAGCTCCAGCAATTGATAAGCAATCCGAAATACGGGAAATTTAAGACTTATCTGGTTCAGGTTGATGGGGACATCGATGAAAAAGCGATAGCAGCCCTTTCGGCGGGCGTCGATCTAAACGATGGCCCCACAAAACCGGCGAGAGTTCGGCGTATAGAGGCACCGCAAATCTGGGATCGTAATCCGCCAGTGAGGGTCCGCAAGCAGATACCCACTAGTTGGATCGAATTGTCTATTAGTGAAGGGCGTAACCGGCAGGTGCGGCGAATGACAGCAGCGACCGGGTTTCCGACTCTCCGCTTAGTGCGGGTAAAGATTGACCAGTGGGAGCTCGGCGATCTGCAGCCTGGTGAATATAAACTACTTGATCTGTAGTCTAGCGTTTCTGCCAGCGATCTATGGCGGCCTGATCCGAGTTGCGTGATTCAATCCAGCCACTTTCCTTAGCAGTTTTCTGCTTCTTCCAGAACGGCGCCTCACTCTTTAGATAGTCCATGATGAACTCTGCGGATTCAAAAGCGGCGTGACGATTGGCACTCGCCGTCGCAACAAACACTATTTGGTCGTGGCTCTTCAGCTCGCCTACGCGATGGATTATCCGCGTTGCCAGCAGCGGCCATCGCTGAATGGCCTGTGACTGGATGTCTTCCAGGCACTTTTCGGTCATGCCGGGGTAATGCTCCAGGAAAAGCGACTGCACAGTATCTCCAGGGTCAACTTGATCGGCGGCCTGATAGAGCTCACGCACTAGTCCAGTAAAGGTAACGATAGCACCTGCATCGCCTGCCTTACTGCGTATAGCAGCGTATTCGTCCGCCATTGAGAAGTCTTCCGTCTGGATGCTAATCATTAACTCCCTAGCCCCCTGTCATCGGTGGGAAGAACGCCACTTCATCATGTCTGGAGAGTGGGTGATCGCGATCCACTACGGTTTGATTCACAGCGACCAAGACCTTATTGCCTTCTTTAAAGACGACAGAGAAATGCGGGTTAGTGCTCAATAGATAATCGATAAGCCCCTGGACGGAGCCTACATTTTCCGGCAGCTCTAGTTCTTCGCTGCCGCGATCGAGCGCTTCACGAATACTGGCAAAATACTGAATACTTAGCATTGGCTTCCTACACTGATTCCGATCGTTGAAAATGACCACTCTTGCCGCCCTGCTTCTCGATCAGGCAGATCGCTTCGATAACCATGTTCTTGTCTACCGCCTTACACATGTCATAGATTGTTAGCGCAGCGACGGAAACGGCCGTTAGTGCCTCCATTTCTACCCCTGTCTGACCATTGACTTTACAAGTCGCATCAATCAACACGCTGCTCTGCTCCTTGTCCAGCTGCAGGGAAACATCAATGGATGTCAGCATCAAGGGATGGCACAGAGGAATTAGCGCAGAGCAACTCTTCGCCGCTTGAATGCCCGCAATTCTGGCGATCGCCAGAACATCTCCCTTCTTGTGTCCGCCCGCCTCTATCAATTTTAGAGTATCCATCTCCATGCGCACACGACCGCTCGCTGTAGCCACTCGATGCGTGGATTCTTTCTCGCCGACATCCACCATCTTGGCGTTGCCCTTACTATCTAAATGGGTCAGTGTACTCATAGTCTCTCAACCGGTTACGAATCCACTATTATCCACGTTTCTGTGAGGGAGCTAAAGGCTAATGCTGAGACTGATTCTTAAATAATATCTCTAGAACATTGATCGCGAGGGCTTTTAGCGGCTAGCATTGGCACCTTTTTGCTCGAGACCTAGTGCAGATGCATCAGCTTCCCCATATCACAGTGGCCACGATCGTCGAACGCGACGGCAAGTTCTTGATGGTGCGAGAGAAGTCGGAGGGTCGACTCGTCTATAATCAACCAGCCGGACACGTCGAACCGAACGAATCCCTGCTCGAGGCCGCGCTTCGAGAAACCCTTGAGGAAACGGGCTGGCAAGTCAATCTAGAGCAAATGCTGGGAATCTATCAATATACATCTCCGGATAACGGTATCACCTATATTCGTCATTGCTTTATCGCCAGCGCGATAGCCCTGCAGTCCGACAGAGAACTAGATGAAGACATAGTCGAGGCCGCGTGGCTAAGCCTGACAGAGTTGGAAGAATGCGAAGCCGGCGAGATGCGCAGCCCCCTCGTTCTCAGAGTAATTCGAGATTACCTGAGCGGTGCGGCCTACCCACTTGATATTGTTGTCACAAACGACGCCGAGTTATAAGCAAAGGAAATCATGGCGAACACTAGCGAAGCGCTCAGCCCCCCTGAAAGCAAAGTCATCGTTGGCATGTCCGGCGGTGTCGACTCCTCCGTCGCCGCCTACCTGCTCATAGAACAGGGCTATCAGGTGGAAGGCCTGTTCATGAAGAACTGGGAAGAAGACGACGGTACGGAATACTGCACCGCCAAGGAAGACTTGGCGGATGCTCAGTCTGTCTGTGACACTCTCGGTATTAAGCTGCGCAGCGCCAATTTTTCTGCGGAGTATTGGGACAACGTTTTCGAGCATTTCCTGAAGGAGTATTCCGCCGGGCGCACACCGAATCCGGATGTGCTATGCAATAGAGAAATTAAATTCAAAGCCTTTCTGGAATACGCCGGAGAACTTGGTGCTGATTACATCGCCACTGGCCATTACGTCAGAAAGCAGACAGACGGACCGAAGACCCTACTGCTGAAGGGGCTGGATAACAATAAGGACCAGAGCTACTTTCTGTGCGAGGTCGACGAAAGCAGTCTACGCAAAACCCTGTTCCCCGTCGGCGAACTGGACAAATCAGAGGTTCGTGCCATCGCCTCTCGCCTCGGCCTGAGCACACACGACAAGAAAGACAGCACCGGCATCTGCTTCATCGGCGAGCGAAAATTCAAGGACTTTCTCGAACAGTACCTGCCAGCTCAACCCGGCAGCATCGAATCAGTAGATGGCGAGGATATTGGCAAGCATTCCGGACTCATGTTCTACACTTACGGTCAGCGACAAGGTCTGGGTATTGGTGGCTTAAGCGAACACAGCGAAGCCCCGTGGTATGTAGTGGATAAAGACTTAGAGAGAAACGTCTTAATTGTGGCGCAAGGTACTGATCACAAAATGTTGTTCTCGAGTCGCCTTCTAGCCAGCACGCCAGCCTGGGTAAATTCAAAGCCCGAAGGCCTGCCCCTAGAGTGCACCGCCAAGATTCGTTATCGACAGCCGGATCAAGAATGTCGGATCAGTTCCCTGCCGGACGGCCAGCTGCAAGTTGAGTTTGCAGTACCCCAGAGAGCCATCACTCCCGGTCAGTATGTCGTTTTCTATCAGGAAGAACGCTGTCTTGGAGGAGCCATCATTGAACAATTCTGTCGCTGAACTGACCCGATGGGAATGGCAGATCGTTGCCCTCGCCGCCGTCGCGCAGTCTGCGGCACTCGTGGCTAAGCTAGCCGTTCATGGCAATGCCTCGCAAACCGAACTGCTTGCGAGCGTGAACCCGCTTCTGGTTCTGAACCCGCGCAGCGAGGCCGATGTGTATCCCAATCTTGGACACCTGAACCTGGGGCTTCGCACCTTACACGACATGTTTAGTCAAACCAGGGCGCCAGAAAATGCAGACCTCGTGCGATACACGCTGAGTATGCTGCTTCTCAGTAATAAGCTTGAATCGAACTCGTCCATGCAGGACAAAATTCGCAGCACCATGCAGACTATTCAGCCTCTGCAATTGATCCCCGAGAACGCAACACCTTGGCGCATGGATGGATCGGAGAAAACCGAAGGCCAATTACGGCAGGAACAAACATTCGAGCAGATTGCTACACTTTATCAGGATACAATTAGCACATTGAGCCACCGCATTCAGGTGCAGGGCAAGATGGACTACCTGCAGAACGAGTACGTATCGAACCGTGTTCGATCTCTCTTGTTAGCAGGCATTCGTTCGGCCGTTCTATGGCGTCAACTCGGCGGTCGGCGTTGGCGGCTACTTGTCTATCGCAAACGAGTAAAGGAAACGGCCAGCGATATAAGGCGGCGGCTTTTGGCATCGGTCTAGCCACAGATAAAATTAGCCTAGGCTGACGCCCAGCGGAAAAGCAATTTAAGGAAAACACAATGGCAAACGATTCAGAACATTCACTCATGGCAATCTCTCCGTTAGACGGTCGCTATAAAAATAAATGCGAAGATCTTGCCCCTTACTTTAGTGAATTTGCGCTTATGCGCTACCGCGTCCTGGTAGAAGTGAAGTGGCTGCAGAAGTTATCCGAACACGACCAGATCGATGAGCTTCAGGTTATTAGCGACAGGGGCTTGCAATACCTTGACGACCTCATCGAAAACTTCTCCATCGATGATGCTCAGCGTATTAAGGACATCGAGGCAACTACCAATCACGACGTAAAGGCGGTTGAGTATTTCATCAAAGAAAAATTCGAGGACAATGCCGAACTAAATGACCAGCTTGAATTTGTGCATTTCGCGTGCACCTCCGAAGACATTAACAACCTCGCCTACGCGCTAATGCTCCGTGATGGCCGAGACAATATAATCCTCGAGCAGATGCAAGACATAGAAGCGCGGCTTGCACAGCTGGCATTGGATTTTGCCGAGCAACCTCTCCTGTGCCGCACACATGGGCAACCTGCTTCTCCTTCGACCGTAGGCAAGGAATTCGCCAATGTTGTACACCGACTACGTCGACAAATTACCCAGATTGAATCCAACGAGATCCTGGGCAAAATCAACGGTGCGGTAGGAAACTACAATGCGCATCTCTCTGCCTATCCCGACATAGACTGGCAGGCTAACGCCAAGGAGTTCGTCGAATCCCTTGGGCTAGCCTGGAATCCCTACACTACGCAAATAGAGCCCCATGACTACATCGCTGAAATCTTTGCGGCCGTGTGTCGATTTAATACAGTGCTAATCGACTTTGATAGGGACATTTGGGCCTATATATCGCTGGGCTACTTTAAGCAAAAAACTATAGCTGGCGAAGTGGGCTCATCGACTATGCCACACAAAGTGAACCCGATAGACTTCGAGAATTCCGAAGGCAATCTCGGTCTCGCCAACGCGGTGATGGCGCATCTTGCAGAGAAGCTCCCAATCTCCAGATGGCAGCGCGATCTTACTGACTCAACCGTACTCAGAAACATCGGCACTGGCCTGGCCTATAGTCTCATCGCCTATCGAGCCACAATGAAGGGCATAGGCAAGCTCGAGCTTAACGCTTCGGCGATAGATCGCGATATCGACTCGTGCTGGGAGATACTCGCAGAGCCAATACAGACTGTTATGAGGCGCTACCGGATTGAAAAACCCTATGAGAAGTTGAAGGAATTAACTCGTGGCAAGCAGATCGATCAGCAAGCAGTGCAAGACTTCGTTCAGACTCTAGCTATTCCAGAAGAGGCAAAGCAAGATCTACTGCAACTTACACCGCGCACGTACCTCGGCAATGCCATCCAACAGGCACATGCTATTTGAGCGGCTATAAACTAAACCCCGAATTCAAGGTCGACGAATTCATCAAGAATTACTGGCAACAGAAGCCGGTAATGCTGACGAATCTGATACCTGATTTTGCCGACACTATTTCTGCTGAAGAATTGGCAGGACTGGCCTGCGAGGAACTTGTTGAGAGTCGGCTCGTCACCGAATTCGAAAGGGGCAACTATCTGCTACGCAACGGTCCGTTTACCGAACCTGACTTCACACAACTACCCTCATCCAACTGGACACTACTCGTTCAGGCAGTCGACCAATGGGTGGACGAAGTAGCTAGCCTGAAGAGGCTTTTCGAGTTCATCCCTAACTGGCGTATCGATGACATCATGACATCCTTCGCCGCTACCGGAGGAAGTGTCGGCCCTCATTACGATTATTATGATGTTTTTCTCGTGCAGGGTGCGGGCAGTCGCAACTGGAAGGTCGGCCAGCGCTGCGACAGCAATATAGAGTTAGTCGCGAATAGCGAGCTCAGCCTACTGAAACGATTCGAGGCCTCTATGGAATTCGATCTTGTAGCGGGAGATGTGCTCTACATACCACCTCGCTATGCTCATTGGGGAGTCGCCACTAGCGACAGCCTCTGTTATTCAGTTGGGTTTCGCGCGCCATCAATGGCAGAGATGATCGAAGGATTTAGTGATTTCGTGATTAGAGATCAAGACCCCGCAATGCGCTATGAAGACGGCCAGATTCAGCCCGATATTCGCCGCGGAGAAATCAGGCCATCGCAACTCGATCGAAGCTACCTGCAACTCATCGAAAGATTCTCCGAGAAAGAGAAATTCGTCGTCTGGTTTGGCTGCTATGTGAGCCAGCCCAAGTACCCCGAACTGATCGAGCCGCTTGACGAGGAGGTTAGCTGTGCAGAGCTGGCATCGCTCGTTCGCAAGGGCGCAACCCTGCGGAAAAATCCCAGCTCGCGCTTCGCATTTATCGAATCCGCTGCTCAAGCCTCGGTATTGTTGTTCGTCGACGGGGCCATGGTAAGCTTTCCGATCGAGCAGATTCAGCATATCGCCGAGCTTTGTGAGTCGACAGAATTCACACCCGATGCATCTGCCAACCTTCTCCGGAAACCGGAACTGCTGGAATTACTGCGCCGGCTCCTGAATCAAGGTAGTCTTCTCGTTTCTGAGTAAACCCTCCGAGCATCGCGTCACGCTAGCCCCATGTCTTCTACTCACATCCGAGAACTACCCTATAACGCTGACAGCGAGTCCATTATGTTGGCACTCTCTTCGTTTGAGATGCCGGCCTATCTGGATAGTGCCAATCATAGAGGCAGCAATGCCCGACGCGACATCCTGACGGCAGCGCCCGTCGCTTACCTGAGTATAGAAGACGGCGTATTATCGTGCTCGGAAAACGCGAAGGAGATCGTGCAGGGTTCCATCGACAGCCAGATATTTATCAATGATATCAGAGTATTAAAAGAGCATTTTCTACCAGAAACTAACGATAGCCGCAGCATTTTAATCGAAGCAGATTACTACGGAGCAATTATCGCCCATCTCGGCTACCCAGTCCTGCACAGCAAGTCGCAGCTGCGCATCACCGACGCATTCGTCGGCGTCTATCTCTGGACCATCGTCGTCGATCATGAACTAAGAAGCTGCAGCCTTCGGTTTCACCCCAGCTGCGCTGTGGGCTACATCGAAATGATCTCATCCAGGGTCACTGCTGCCGTAGCTGTCCGCAAACTCATCGATTTTCAACTCACATCTCGATTCGAGCAGCAATCTAGCTATGAGGCCTACGAGAATGCCTTCAACGCAATCAAGGCTCACATTGACCGCGGCGACTGCTATCAAGTGAATCTTACTCAGTGCTTCAAGGCAAGCAGCCAGGGCGACCCCTTGGCCGCCTATCTAACTCTGCGCAAAGCTACGACCGCCCCGTTCTCGACCTATATCAATTGGGGCAACGGTGCCCTGTTAAGCCTCTCCCCGGAACGCTTCATCAGCCTGAGCGGCAAGACCGTGCTCACCCAACCCGTGAAAGGCACTCGACCGCGGAGCATTGATGAGCGTGAGGACGTGCGCCTGGCGAGGGAGCTCGCGGCCAGCGAGAAGGATACGGCGGAGAACTTAATGATCGTAGACTTGCTGAGGAACGATCTGGGACGTGTGTGTAAAACGGGAAGTATTCAAGCAAATCAGCTTTTTACCATAGAAAGTTACAGCAATGTGCATCATATGGTCAGCGATGTAAGCGGAACACTCAAGGACGGTAAGGATGCGGCGGATCTGCTCTCGAGCTGCTATCCAGGGGGCTCGATAACGGGCGCCCCCAAGCTCAGCGCGATGAGTATCATCCAACAAGTCGAACGAGACCCGAGGCGAGTCTACTGCGGAACCGTCTTCTGCTGGTCTGCACAGGGCAATTTCGACAGTAACATTACCATCCGCAGCCTGCTTTGGCAGCCGGGACAGATTAGTTGCTGGGCCGGAGGCGGCATAGTCGCTGACTCTGACTGTGCTCAGGAATACCAGGAATGCTTCGATAAAATAGGCAATATTTTCAGTGCACTGCATCATTAGGCTGATGTAGTGTCATCTAGACCTTCCTTCGCCGCCCCTAGATGCTTAGTTCGCGCTCGCTGGCGGTGCAAAACTCTCGCCTGAGCTCATCGTAGGTCTCAACTGCAGGATACTGCGGAAATTCCTCAATGACGTTGGCGGGTGCGCGAAACAGAATCCCAGCATCCGCCTCTTCCAGCATGGTAGTGTCGTTATAGGAGTCGCCGGACGCTATCACTCGAAAGTTCAGGCTGTGTAGCGCCTTAACCGACTGGCGCTTGGGATCCTTCTGTCTGAGCTTGTAATCAACTATCTTGCCCGACTCGTTTGCGATCAGTCGGTGGCAGAACAGCGTAGGAAAGTCGAGCTGGCGCATCAGGGGTTGGGAAAATTCGTAAAAAGTGTCAGATAAAATAATGAGTTGGAACCTTTCCTTAAGCCATAATATAAAGTCTCTTGCACCAGGCATGGGCGCCATAGTGGCAATGACTTCCTGTATGTCCGGTAGCCCCAGGCCGTGTTTATCCAATATGGCCAAGCGCTGCTTCATGAGCACGTCATAGTCGGGAACATCCCGTGTAGTCGCGCTCAGCTCTTCGATGCCGGTTTTCTCTGCAAACCCTATCCATATCTCGGGCACCAACACCCCTTCCAAATCCAGGCAGGCTATTTCCATGACACTTACTTCTCCTTCAACTGTGGGTCGGGGCCTCGAATACCCCTCATTGACTAGCCGTCTTCGCATGCTGCGAACTGCTCGCCTCTGAAAACAGCGTCAATTTAGCAGATTACTCGATAGCGGAACAGCCACCATGGATTTTCTCTGGCTGTCTAATTACTAGATATAGATAAGAAGCTCTAATCGATACCAATATTTGGTAGGAAATGCTTTTAGACTGTCTAAGTGATTAGTTTTATTAGAGTTTTTCCACGTGGAACATCGTTATCGGCCGCATTTTAAATTGCTTAAATAGATAGCCTTGCACCGCTGTATTACAGCGTGTCTTTACCAAACGAGGGAAATAGCCGAGAATGTCACCCGCTCTGTGTGCGCGTAGGGCCCCGACTCACCACCTGAATGACTCCGATGACCTCTACCCAAGATATACAAGACTTGAACGCACGGCTTATGAGCAAAGAGCCGAAGGACATCATTCGCGAAGTGAGCGAGATCTGGCCGAATCTTGCCATATCCTTTAGCGGCGCCGAAGATGTCGCTCTGGTCGAAATGGCGAGCAAGGTTATCGACACGCCTGCAGTATTTACGCTAGATACCGGCAGACTCCACCCACAGACCTACGAATTCCTTGAGGCTGTGCGCAAGCATTATTCCCTGTCCATAGAGACTCTCCACCCAGACCCCGAGCGTCTGCGACAACTCATCCAGAACAAGGGCTTGTTTAGCTTTTATGAGGACGGCCACGAGGAATGCTGCTCTATCAGAAAGGTGCAGCCGCTGCGCAGCAAGCTGGAGACGCTAGACGCCTGGATCACCGGGCAGCGGCGTGACCAGAGTCCGACGCGCGGAGAAGTCGCGGTTATAGAGCTGGACAACAACTTCTCTTCGCCAGAGCATCCTGTGATCAAGATTAATCCTCTGGCAAACTGGACCTCAAACGATGTCTGGACCTATATTCGCATGTTCGATGTGCCCTACAACCCGCTACACGACTCAGGCTACATCAGCATCGGCTGTGAACCCTGCACCCGCCCCGTAGGACCCAATCAACATGAGCGCGAAGGTCGCTGGTGGTGGGAAGAAGCCACGATCAAGGAATGCGGCCTACACCAGCCCAAGAGTGGGGGCTAAGGCGGCCCTGGAAGCCCACCTAGTCCCGCTTCTAGAGCTCCGGCAATTCCATCCTAGCCACGAGCCTATCGACCTCAGACCTGTTCCTCGTCGCCAGACCTCTCTGTACCGTCTCCCGATCTAGGTGCGGCGCAAACATTTCAATAAAATCAAACATATACCCGCGCAAGTAACTGTTCCTTCGGAAGCCTATTTTGGTCGTACTCGGCCCGAACAGCCTACTGGCATCCAATGCGACCAGATCGCTATCTATTTCCGCATCGAAAGCCATGCTCGCCACAACCCCGATTCCCAGGCCCAGCCTCACATAAGTCTTAATGACATCTGCGTCCGCGGCTGTCAGCACGACCCGTGGCTTTAAGCTCTGAGCATCGAATGCCTCGTCGAGTTTTGACCTTCCGGTGAAGCCGAAGGTGTAGGTTATAAGTGGATATCTTGATAATTTATAGAGACTTAGCTCACCTTCGTTAGCTAATGGATGATTTTTTGGTACGAGCACCGACCTATTCCATCGATAACATGGCAGCATTAGTAGATCACTGTGATGCTCCCGCACCTCGGTAGCGATGACAAAATCGGCCACCGCATCGGCGGCTGAGACGGAAACCTGCGACGGTGTGCCCTGATGCATATGCAGAGAGACCCGGGGATACTTTGCGATGAAGCGACGAATCACCGGTGGTAGCACGTAACGGCACTGAGTGTGAGTCGTAGCTAAGGACAAGGTGCCCCGATGCTCGTCGCTGTGCTCCTGAGCGAGGGACTGTATCTTCTGCACTTTTTCAAGAATCTCTCCGCTCGCCTCCAGTATTTCCCGCCCTGCAGGCGTTATCTCTACGAGATGTTTGCCGCGGCGATTAAACACCTGAACCCCTAGCTCCTCCTCGAGCAGGCGAATTTGCTTGCTGATGCCTGGTTGCGAGCTGTGCAGATGCTGTGCCGCCTGCGAAACGTTGAGGCCCTGCTTGGCAACCTCCAAAATATAGCGAAGCTGATGCAATTTCATACTTTATACTCAAATCGGTGAGTGCAGGTTCATGTTATTCCGTTTGGTTATAAAAATATTCTTAAATATTCTTTTCTTGAATAACCGCTTACGTCTACCCTCCCATTTTTATTGACTAGAGCGGACTTAAATAGCAATGGATCTAGCTCTACATATCATTGCGGGGGCAGGAGTCGGTTTTGCAATCGGCCTCACAGGGGTCGGAGGCGGCTCATTAATGACGCCCTTGCTCCTGCTATTCGGCTACCCGGCCCCAGTAGCGATTGGCACAGACCTTCTGTATGCGGCAATAACAAAGGCTGGTGGGGCACTTTCCCACCATCGAGCAGGCAATGTTGACTGGCAAATCGTTAGGGTCCTCGGCTACGGCAGCGTGCCTACCGCCCTACTCGTCCACATCGCCATCAGACAGACTAGCTTCCAAGACAGCCC
>CAXBLN010000106.1:0-12826 GCA_963976555.1 uncultured Gammaproteobacteria bacterium | reverse complement strand
AAAACGACCCTTAGCGGTAGTTGAACGCAGACTCACGTTGTCACTCTCTCGATATGGTAGTCCCGCTATATCAGTGAGATAATCAAAGCCTCGAGTTCAGCAAAACATATTTTGCAAAACTGATGAGAGGTCGAGCCTTATGACAAAATGTCAACTGTTGGTAGCATGAGAGACCGATATGAGAAAACGAACCTTAAGAATAAGAATGAAGCGAAGCTTTAAAGGCTTCGATGATTCTGTCCGAGCACAGTTTCTTGATGATTTATCGACTATCTCTGGTTGCCCGGTAGAAGAGATTGAATCAATTCGTTTTACTTCCGGTTGTGTGATATTTGATGGAGAGCTTGATAAAGAAGCTGTCAGAAAGCTTATTGAGTACTTTGATAAGCGAGATATGGAGAATGCGCCTAGTGATATAGCCGAATTCAAGAAATTCTTGGAGAAATGGACGGTATCGAATGTTCATTCATATATGCGCGTTCGAGTTGAAGAAGAAAAACCTGATGAAGAGCCTAATGATAAAACCAATATAGTTTTTGTCCATGGCTGGAGGGGAGATGAAGATTCATTTGGAAGAATGCCCGAGTACTTGGAAACACATGTCGAATGCAAGGGCCTCGTTTATGAATATCCAACCGGCATTTGGGAGAAGTCGCCTTCCTTAGAATTTATTGCAAGGAACTTGGATAATTGGATTAGAAACCATGTAACTACAGATAACATAGCGATAATCTCCCATAGTATGGGTGGGCTAATTGTAAGAAGGCTTGTGGCGCTACAGTTTGAGAGAAAAGATAGAATTGATAGCGCACTGAGACAGCTAACATTTATTGCATCACCGCACAATGGAGCGGCACTTGCAAACTTAGGTAAGCACGTTCCGATCTTGCAAAAGACTCAGCTTCGTGAGCTTGATACTGGCTCCCCATTTCTGTTTTCTTTGAACTCTGACTGGCTTACCTGGACACAAGGCAATAATTCTAAAAATTGTTCAATGAGGTGCATTGTTGGAACAGGAGATAAAGTTGTTTCACCCAATAGTGCCATGGGCCTAGATCCAAACCCAGTTCCCATACTAAATAAGGGTCATATTGATATCGTTAAACCCGAGAATTCTGATGATGAAGTTATCCTTACAACTGCAAGATTTTTAACAGAAGCAGGATTTACAAAGAAGGTAAATTAGAATTGCAAATTCTACTTCCGCTACTGGCACGCCTGAGACGCTCAACCGGCAGACTGAAAGGGTTAGGCGGGGCTTCCACAGTCGACCCAAAGCGGTCTCTTGCATCGGGCTCGCAATTCAAATGCATCAAAGTAGAATTCCCGCCAAATCAGTGAGATACTGATATTGGCTCGAAATCAAGCGAGCACGCTCGCTAACAATCAATTCAGGAGAGATGCACGCTGTGCATGAGCTCTCTAACCGTGTTCGTTATGTGTTCGAATCATCAGGCTAGGTAGTAACAAACTGTTTGAAGCACGGCAATGTGGATCGCTTCCAGTAATAGGTCAGAGCAATTAGTTAATTTCAGGTGCTTAGAGCATGAAGAAAGTTGATTTTCACATTCACACTATTCCGTCGGTGCGGGATTCTGCTTTCATATTCAGTATGGAGAGCTTAAAAAGCTACGTTAGTGAACGAAGTTTAGATGCGATTGCAATTACGAATCACGACCTATTTGACCTCACACAGTTTACTCAAATTACGGGAGAGCTCGAAATATCCGTGTTCCCCGGAATAGAGATAAATATGCAATCTGGGCACCTTTTAATTATTGATGATGTTGGCCGCCTTGATGACTTTCAGAATAAGGCGGACAAGATCCGAGCGATAATCAAAACAGTAGAAGACAGCATCACATTTGACAAACTGACTGAAATTTACGGTGATCTGGGAGAGTATTTAATTATTCCGCATTATCAAAAGAAACCCCCTGTGTCTGGAGACGAATTGAATGCCTTGCTCCCTTATATTTCTGCAGGTGAAGTGGATTCACCGAGAAAATTTGTCAGAATGTGGAATGATGTAAATCAACCTACACCAGTTCTGTTCAGCGATATTAGAATCAAGGAAAATCTAACGAAATTCTCTAGTAGATCAACTTACATTGACTGCGGAGAACTGTCTGTAAATAAGGTAAAGGAATGTCTTAAAGACAAAAATAAGGTATGCCTATCTCCGAATGATGGCAATAAGCTTTTTGAAGCCCTGCCAAATGGCCAAATGCTATCCACTGGACTAAATGTTGTATTGGGAGGTAGGTCAACTGGTAAAACGGTAACGCTAGAAAATATCGCGAAGCAGATGTACGATCCGCTACATATCGAGCAGTTTGATTTAGTCCAAAAAGAGGAGGAGTTGGATAAAAGATTATTCGAAGAAGCCGTGACACGAGACAAATCCCATGTCGAGGAAATTCACTTATTCCCCTTCAAAGAAGTTGTAGACAGAGTCTTAGGGATTGATCTAGCCGCGAATGATAAGGATGTTTCCGACTATATTACAACCTTAATGAAATCTGCCTCGGAAAGTGCATTGCGAGATTCTTTCGCGAATACCGCGATCTTCGAAGAAACCACGTTCCCTATTGATCCCGACGAAACTCTTGAAAAACTAATACGCTCTACTCAACAGCTTATTGAGAACGTGGATTATAAGAAATTTATCGAGAAGTATATCGACAGGTTGCATCTCAAAAATCTCGCTTGCGAATTGATTGAAGAACGGTGGAGACAAGAAGATCAGATTAAGCGGAAAAACGAAGTCAATTCCTTGATAGAGGAAATTAAACAGGCATTAGATCTAAAATCTGCGGTTGCACCTATAAGTCCTGTAGATCTGTACGGCATATCCCTAGATAAAGTTAGGATTGATAGATTTTCTGCGATCGTGAATCAATTGAAGAAGGAGGAAATCGTACACGATGAGAAAATACAAGATTTTAGAGTCGTTGCAAAAAGAGCACCGTTCAGTGGCGCACAGGAATTACGCGATAAACTAGCAAGACAAGCATCATTCTCAGCCGCCTACAAAGTGTATGGCAATCCATACCTGTTTCTACAAGAATTAAAATCCATCTCCTCACTCCCAAATACGGAAATTTATAGATATTTCGTAAAAATAGACTACAAAACTCTTAATAATGATGGCGCTGATGTTTCTGGAGGGGAACGTTCTGAGTTTAGGCTACTCCAAAAAATTAAACGCGCTACCATCCATGACATTCTTCTGATTGATGAACCTGAATCAGGATTCGACAATATATTTCTTAAAACAAGTGTGAATCAAATCATAAAAGATATATCAAAATCAGTGCCTGTAGTGATCGTTACGCACAATAACACTATCGGAGCATCAATTGGTGCGAATTATGTACTCCATACAACGAAGGAGTATCAAGACGGAAAAGCGGTTTTCAAAATCTTCTCAGGCTACCCTACCGATACATATTTGACTTCGATAGACGGGTCTAGTATCGAAAATTATTCGTCAACTATAAACGCGCTAGAGGCCGGTGTAGATGCCTATAAAGCCAGGAACGAGTTTTATGAAAATATTAAAAATTGAAGACAACAATGGTCACTTTTGTATAGAAGGTGAAGAGTTCGTTTCCATTGATAAACTAGATAAAGACAATTTGCTCAAACTAGTTGAGCTTACTCTTTCTAATGAAATAGAAATGGATGACTATGACTCAGAAATACTGAAGAATGAGGCTCATCGAATTATATATAGGAACGTACACAAGAAGCTTCAAGAATTAGCAGCCCGAAAAGACGAGTTCTTCGATAAATCTGAGAGAGAATTTTACGAGATATACGAAAACTATAAAAACTCATGATGTTTATCAGAAGTTTAGATGTCTACAGCAATACTGGATTGGTTCTATTGCGGTGCAATTATGTTTAATCGACACAATTGAATGCGTTAACGTCTGCTTCTGGCACAAACTACCAATTCGCTAGAGGTCAGGTGGACGCGAAAGAACGACCCATAGCGGAAGCTCGTCTTACGTTTCCAGTTGCAGAAAGCGTCGCTAAGTAAACATTAGAAGTTCTTCTCAGCCTTAAGCGGCACAACGTTTTGCTTACCAATTTTATTAGAAACAGAATATTAGTGTTGACATCCATTACTACACTTGTAGTATATTCCACTACACATGTAGAAGAGAGTGGTTTTCATGACAAATGATGTGCGATTAAGCGACCAGCAGTTCCAGGTAGTGCAGGCAGTAACTAAACGAGGTGAGGCCAGCGCTAAAGATGTGCAAAATGAACTTGACCACCTGAAACTGGCGCATACAACGATAGCAACGGTAATGTCCCGCCTCGAAAAGAAAGGCGTGCTTATTTCCACTGTAGAAGGGAGAGAGAGAATCTACCGCTGCTTGGTGGATGAACAACTTATACGCCAATCGATGGTGAATTCGATGATTTCTACCTTTTTTAAAGGCGACTCCAAAGCATTGATGGCACACCTTATTCATGAAGGCGAGATCGAATCAAATGAACTGGATGAACTGAAGGCTATGATTCAGCAAGGTGAAAATTATGATTGATTCACTGGTGGAAAACGGTTTCTGGTTTCACATTGGCAGGTTTCTTATAGGTTCATCGGTCCTATTATTGACAGTTTGGGCTATGGAATTATTTCGAGTCATTAAGGATTTCGAGGTGCGGGCTTGTTTCTGGAAAGCAGCGCTGTTGGGCTCTCTCTTGCTGCTATTCCCGATTTCGCTTCCCCAGGCGCCTGCCTTTTACTTGCAAACATTAACTTACTCAGCAGCTGATTCCATTTCTTCCGTGAGTGCGTCTCAAGGAGCTGCAGTCTCAACTTTCAATAATGACACGGTAGTTAGCAGCGAGGAGCTCCTAGTAAATTCGACAGGTCAAGGCCATGCAGCAGGGTTGGCTTCTAACCCTTCGTCAAGTCTGGTACAGCTCTTTTTGAAAGGTTCAAATTCCCTGTCTGCTATTTCATTGTCGTACTGGTTAATAGTGATATGGGGTCTTGGCAGCAGTCTGGCATTAACACGACTATATTTGGGGTATCGCCGTGGCATGCTACAACTGGGTAAGCGTCAGCTAATCGATGATTCCGACCCTATCTTGAAATTGTTTCATGTACTATGCGAAGAGGCAGGAATAAGAAAGCAACCACGGCTTACTCGGTCAGAGAAGTTTTTCAGCCCGGTCACGCTGCCGGGTAATGAAATTTGCCTGCCTGGCTGGGTCGATCATTCGCTTCCTCAAAGTGAATTGAGAAGTTTACTCGCTCATGAACTGGGCCATGTCCGGCATCATGACCTGACAGTACTACTCGGGCTCCAACTACTTACCTGTGTGTTGTTTTTCCAACCCTTGTTCACACTGGCTAGAAATCGCTTAGTCGATTTGTCTGAATTCCTCGCAGACCAATCAGCGCTCGCCCACTGTGAGAACAGCAATGCAATTACAACGGCACTAATAAACTGTGCAAGTCGAATGAATTCTGAAAGACCTTTTAAATGGGGCTTTGCCATGATCGGAGATACATCGCGTCTGAAACTGCGAATACTACAATTGCAGAAAGCTGGAAGATTGACTGTCGGTCGATTTAGTAAATCGGGACGGGTAGTAGTATTGGCCGCAATTTGTACGGTTGTTCTATTGACGCCTACAGTGCAAATCGAAACAAAAGCCGCTGTCGCGGTATCGCCCGAGCCGATTGAATTGATCAAGGACATGGAGGCGGAGTTGAAAATTCTTGGAAATTCCCTTAAAGCCCCTGTTTCAGTGAACACGCCAGAGACTGACTTTGGCCTCATTCGACAGACTTTAGAAGAAACATCAGATCTGTCCGAACCAGATTATTTACAACCACGGGAACTAGTAGAAAATATTCTCCAGCCCCTTCAGCAGGTGATTGTGCAGCAGAATGGAGAAATAGAAGCTAAACGGCGACAACTTATAGAGAACAATCAGCGCCTACTAGCACAAAATCAGCAGCAGCCATTGCGAGAAGAACAGCGGCTACAGAATCGGCAAGAATCACAGCTACGCCTGCAAGCACTCGAATTGCAACAGCAACTTATTGCGGAAGAAATTCAAAGCCCAACCTACCTGCTTTTGAACTACTCAGAAATTGGGCCTTTCGATGTTAGTGAAATAGTACTTACTGAATCAGAATCCAAAAAAGAGTTTACAATTTCTAACATTCAGAGCATCAAGCGAGGTGCTAGTAATTACATCCTCACTGAAATAGAGCCAGGCAATTACTATGCAAGCGGCGTCTACGTGCTACTCGCTTCGAGTGATATCGGAGGTCGAATCAATATAGACGATAAGAATGCACTGATTGAAGTAGTTGAAAATTCAATAAACTACATCGGGGATATTCGCGTAGACTCCCGTGGACCCGGCGTGGGGCTCAATGTCATAAACCCCTTAAAATTCGAGTTTTCTCCGAATGCTGCAACGCTAATAGCCGCCGCGAGCGATGAGCCGGAACTATTTAGAACTATGGATGTAGTTGCTTCGATAGCAAATAACGTCCCTGTTATCATCAATAAGAAGCTGCTCGATATTTCTAGATAAGCGAAACAGACGTTTATCCGCTCTGCCAATGAGCAGAAAGGGGACGGATTTATTTTTGCGTATCTTCGCAGTAGTTTTTAAGAAAAGCACCTTAGCCCTTATTCAGGCCGAATAACTATATGATACGCGTCCACCGATTGAATCCGCAACGCAATGCCGTCAGTCAAATAGTAGATTTAGATAGTTGCTAGGCCCAACTTCTGCCTTCTACAATTCCGTATTGAAGATAGTGATTTTTGGCAATTTCAGCAGGTTCCGCGCCTTCTGGCACTGCAATGTCGGGGTTATTTTTTAGATAAACTTGCGGATCGAAGTCTCGGGGCACTACAGGCTTCGGTGACAGTACAACTATGTCTTGATAGAAATGACGTATGGGTCTTCCGCACCAGTGACCATGATAAGTCACAAATGGTTCAAAACCTGCTTCGAAAGCAATATTCTGAAACTTGCCTTCCTCGTAGCCTACTGCAGTGAGCTCGCCATCATGAGCGTAATAGTAAACGTCTTTGCTTTCAAAGACATCATCAGGAAAGGGTATTGTGGATTTTCCATTTCTTAGATACTCCCGTGAAGAGTCATTGATCAGGAAGCAACTTATTACAATTTTTCCGTTAGGTTTTAAGAGAGATCGGAATTTTTCCAAATACTCACGCGCTTCCTTATTGGTAAGGTGCGTAAAAACGCTAAATGCAGATATTATGTCGAAGCTATTTTCACCAAAATCATCTAACTGTTTGGCTGGAATCAATTCTGGCGTACGTACATCTAAGAACTTATCGTAAAGTTTGTTCTCGTCAGAGCTTAGGTAAAAATTGCAATTTGCATACCTTGATGCGATTTCTTTGTTAGTAAACTCGACTAATCTAGGGATTATATCGATACCAACGAAGGTTCCTTCTTCAGAAAGAAATTGCATCATTGGCACAGCAAGCCTGCCACAACCTGAACCAAAATCCAGAATACTCATTTCGGGCTTCATGAGTGTAAGGTGGTGAACCGCTGCGAACAGTTCTTGGCAGGCAGCCATTGTATTGCCGCTTCCTCCGATAATATCAGAGAGCCCCTGCTCATCCATTGCTCTTACAATCGACCTTCCGTTTTCATCCAAGCGCATGAATAGCCTCTTACGAATTTATTGGATTGAGCACTTCTTTCTAAAGAAGGATTAACTATCGACCTATTTTTGAGGCCTCAGCGGCGCGAATAGTCTGCTCAGCAGCGAGCGGCAGGATGTAACCAGCAGCCAGGTTCTGCTGCGCCACTTTGCTCACCGCATCTACATAAGATTGGTGTGTGGGATACAACTCATTCAGAGTATCTTGATCGAAGGGCTGGTGTGAGCCATAGAGAAAGCAGAAGCGATTACTGCCACTATTTAATCCCGTATTCTTTGCCGTCGCTACGGCGTGTTCCGCGAGGCGAATGCCACCTAAGACGTTGCCGAATTCATCGCGAGCGAATTCGACCTCCGGCATCATGCGTCTTAGCTGCAGGGGTTCCGCAGTAGGCGGCGCTATGTCATCGCGAATCCATACGACCAGGTGTTCGAAGGCCGCATTTATCACATCTCTGAAAGGCACACGACTATAGGGCGGTAGCTCGCAAGATTGATCGCGAGGCTGAACGTTTTCAGTTGATAGGCCTGCTTGTAGATTTCTCACTTTCCCGTATTCGATCTCGAAGGGAATGTCTACGTGTGAGCTACCGGCGATTTCCCACTGCCGAAAGGTATCGGTATTGGGCTGAGGTGTCGCGGCACGACGCAGCATGTCGGTCTCCGCCATGATCTTGAAAATCTTTACCGGCAGATCGTCTCGAATACGACCGCCTCCACCGTGAACCATAACACCATCGTAGATTGCCTCTAGCGGATGCACGCTATTGAGATAGGTGGCCAGACGACTTGCCGACTGCGAATGACCGGTGGCGATGATCTGCTCCGCCTTCAGTCCATTTAGGATATCTATCTCACCCGCCGCCGATGATTCGCCCACTCTGTTGATAGCCTTACCAACTGCGGAGAAGATATCGTAAGAGAGCTCGTCGCGCATCGCCATGCCGTCGTGGGTAACATCGAGTGAGTCGTAACGTGCTGGACTCCAGGCCTTCATGGTATCGATGCCCATCTGCTGTGCGGAGACGACGACGTAGGCGTAGCCATTGCGAATGAAGTGACTGCCCGACTGCCACCAGTCGATGTCCTTGTCCGGACCACCGGTGACGTTTATCCATTCAACGACCACGATGCCGTTGAAGTCGGCTGGCTGTGGGCGCCGCACGACGAGGCGCGTCTTATAGCGATGACCGCTATCTTCGATGACGGCCGTCTCCAACTCTGGACTGCTGTAGCGGTTCGCCCTGCCCTCGATGAAATACTCTTCTTCGACATAGCCCGCGTCGGCGAGCTCGATAGCAGACGCGCTATAGATAGTGTTGAGAGTTCCGCTGCCGGCTCTGTCCGCGGGAATAGGCCCGCTTATAGTCGCCGCAGGAACTTGCGCAGTCGCCTGCCCGACAAGCACTAGCAGCGAGGCTGCCAGGCCAGATAGATTCCAAACACTGCGTCCCATAGTCTTCTCCGAAAAATTTAATGCTGCATCAATTGCTGTCTACTGCCAGGAGCCCACCAACTCATCGTAGTCGATGGTTATACCCTGTGGCTTCTCGTTCGCCAGTTTTGGTTTTGGAGCACCTGGCTGATATAGCCAATAGTCTCTGCTCTGCGGCTCATTCAGCTGCGGCCCACAGTCACCTAATACGCCAACCCTCGCCAAGCGCTGTATCAGTTGCTCATGGTATACCGCAAGTGCCGTCGACGCGACATACACAGCATTCAGATGCTTGACTATCTTACCAGCAAAATCAATTGACTATCTCAGCGGACAAAACGTGATCGCTACGTTCCCGCTAAGTAGAATGGAGAAGAAGTCGCAATTTAACTGAGTTCGGATTCTTCAGCAATTGCTTTCTCTTCGCAGACCGGCGTTTCGAGGCTTCCTGTAATCCAGCCGCGACACGCTTCACTGCCACATGAGCAAGGGAATTGCCTGTACAAAACTTCTTCTGTTTCAGCGTAATCCATATACAAGAAAGTGTTAGCTGGAATATCCTGCAACGCGGTGACAGTCATATTACGCATGTCTACTGAAATTTTCGGAGCACAGGAATGTAACAAGTAGCCCGTGAAATACTGGTCAAACAAGTGTTTGCCTTTTGATATCTGCAATGTGTGTTGCAGGATGTAGGGAACTACTTCGCCTGATATAACGGCGACTAACTCACCAGCTTCGAAGTTGCGCAGTGCAATTACTCCGGAGCCTGCGGATTCATCTTTAGTAATAACTCTAAAATCAGAAGCTTGAGGGAACAAGGGATTCTGCCCAAATATATTAGGATAAAGCATCACCAACAACCTCCATGTACTCGAAAGAAAGTTTAATATGCAACAAGACGAATGGCCGTTGACTGGGTTTATCAGGCAACCACCGCAGCGTTGTCGACGCGCGCTTTATACTGCTGATTCCCAGTTTCATCAAGAGTTTTTTACGATAGTTTAGGTTTAATATGAAAGAAGAACTATTTCTATTTATATCAATAGGTTGTATATCAATAGGAGGATGAAATAGTTGCCAAGTGACTGCCAGATTTGGGCCCAAGCGATGATTCAGCGCGCGAGGCAGTGCGGCTGATGATTTTTGACTAGCGCGAGCTCTGCTCTTGCACTATATTCCCGATCTCAACAGCATGCCTGCGTGTCGATATACCCCGAAGCTTGAAGGATTCTTGGAGTTGCAACAAACATCATATAACTGGGTACTCATTTGTATTCTTGGCTATGTGGCTTTGCAGTTAGTTATCAGCTTCATTGTCATGCGGCGATTGAAAAATGAGACCGACTATCTTCTTGCCGGCAGGAAACTCTCCGTGCCTTTCGGAGCCATGTCGGTGTTTGCGACCTGGTTTGGTGCAGAGACTTGCATTGGTGCTGCCGGAGCGATCTACGAAAATGGGTTTGCTGGCGCTCGCATAGATCCCTTTGGCTATGCTATATGCATGTTCCTCATGGGGTTTCTATTTGCTCGAAAATTGTGGTCTCTCAATCTTACTACTTTAGGCGATTTCTTTGCTCGAAGGTTTGGCGCCGGTGTTGAGAAGCTCGCAGTCACTCTAATGATTCCAGCTTCTGTAATCTGGGCTTCTGCCCAAATATTGGCATTTGGTCACGTACTTTCTGCGGCGTCTACATTGGTGCTAGAGGTGTCCATTGCTTTTGCTGCCGTGATGGTCATTGCCTACACCGCGCTGGGTGGATTCTTGGCTGATGTTATTTCTGATTTCATTCAAGGCATTGTGCTAATCGTTGGACTGTTGGTTTTGCTTGTTTTGGTTTGCATGAATTTGCCTTCCCCGGACATTATTCAAGCAGGATTCAGTATCGAGCGTATCCAGTTCCGCCAAGAGAGCGAAACGTGGTTCTCGGTTATCAATGATTGGTCGATACCGATTATTGGGTCATTGTTCACCGCGGAAATAATCACCCGCGTGCTGGCCAGTCGCTCGGCGGAGGTTGCAAAGAAATCGGTAGTGTTTGGCGCCTCCTTGTACGTAATGGTTGGACTCATACCGGTGTTCTTAGGAATGATCGGGCCGCAACTTATACCGGGTCTTTCTGATGGGGAGCAGTTACTGCCGCTTTTGGCTGAGACCTATCTGCCTACTGTGCTGTATGTCATTTTTGCCGGGGCACTAATGTCGGCAATCTTGTCGACCGTAGATAGCTCGCTCTTGGCTGCAGGGTCGTTAGCCTCGCACAATGTAATTCTACCCTTGCTGGGAACTAAGGGTGACAGCACTAAAGTGAAGGTGTCGCGGCTTACAGTCGCAGTGTTCGGCTTGATCGCGTATGGCCTCGCCGCAAGCGCCGAAAGCGTTCTGGGCCTAGTGGAGGAGGCTTCAGCATTCGGCTCAGCCGGGATATTTACTTGCTGCTTATTGGGGTTGAGTCAACGGCGTGGCGGAAGGCTCACCGCTACAATGTCCATGCTGGTAGGAATAATCAGCTATGGAATATTCAACTTCGGGCTGGAGAGTGATTATGCGTTTCTGCTATCGCTAGGCTTCGCATTCGCTACATATCTGGTATTGATGCCCTTTGAATCTGCTCCTGGTACGAACTACCCTGAACCTGCGTAGCTCGATTTACTGGAGATTGAGATGAGATATATCCCCCATCTGGCCACACTCATACCTTCCTAATATTCCCAGTCACTTCACAGCCTTGCAAGTAGCTAGCTAGAACAAGAACTCTCAGTCAAGCCATCAACTGCTAACGGAAATTATCTCAACCGGGTTATCATAAATATCTTTGCGCTTATCATATAGCGGGATAGTCGTACCGTTAGTGCGATTGCTTATCAGGTCATTCAAATCCACATCTGCTACCACTATTTGTTCGATATTTGGTGTCCCTTCAGCAGCGATCCCATCACGAGCAAACGAAAAATCAGATGGAGTCATAATGCTCGCCTGTCCGTAATTCAGGCCTAAGCCCTCAACTGGAAGGTTGCCGACCGTGCTAGTCATAACGACGAATACTTGGTTCTCGATGGCGCGTGCATGACAGCAGTAACGAACTCGCAAATAGCCCTGGCGATCGTCGGTACATGAAGGGACCATGAGGATGTCAGCACCCGCTTCGCAAACCATGCGGGCCAGTTCTGGAAACTCAATGTCGTAACAGATCAATATCGCAATCTTGCCAAATGGAGTATCGAACAATCGTAGTTGAGAGCCTGCATCTGTATCCCATTTTTCTCGTTCCCAGCGGGTTCGATGCAATTTATCTTGTTCGAAGATTTTCCCTTCGGGAGTAAAGTAATAGGCAGTATTCAGCAGTCTTCCGTCTTCGTGCAGGGTCGGGTGACTCCCACCGATCAGATGGACGTTCCACTGTGCAGCCAGTTCGAGCATCAGGTCTTTATATCGCTGCGTGTATTCATGCATATCCCGAACGGATTTTCGAATATCACTGGTATCCATGAATGAGAGAAGTTGAGTCGTAAATATCTCGGGTAACAGAACGAATTGAGGCTTGTAATCTCCTGCGGCCTTCATAATGAAACGCACCTGATTCTCAAAACCCGACCAGTCATCAATCTGGCGCAGAAGATATTGCACAGCGGCGATTCGTACAATCATTCGGACTTTTCCTTCAAAAAATAGTGCAATTAGTAATAGTACAGCCTAA
>CAXBLN010000105.1:0-13014 GCA_963976555.1 uncultured Gammaproteobacteria bacterium | reverse complement strand
CATCCTACGAGGCTTAATAACGGTAAATGATTATAAGAATCAGCTCAGAGTACAGAGCCGACCATTGCGCAGTGGGTCGGGCGTACAACTAGAAATCATAATGTCAGGAACAGACATATTCGCTGTAGCCTTTGAATAAGAGGTAAATGGGGCTACCGCGAAGGCTATTCGACTGAGCGTATGAGCAAATCCTTTCAAAAATCTAAGGATCTTCCAATCTTCGACCTGTGCAGGCAGACCCACTTATCGCGGTAACTCTGAGAAGATTAACGCCCAGATTGGCGAACGCGTTCATGTCGGAACAGCGCACATGGGTGAAGCGCAGGTCGAGTTCAACGCCTTCACCGATCCCCGAGTTAAGCTGTAGTGGGCGCACATCATACAGAGACCAGTTGCGTGCCAGACTCAGTTCCTCAAGCTGGCTTAGCCCTGCCAGAGCACTCACGTCGGTGATGTTATTGCTCTCAAGTCTCAGCACCTTCAATGCATGGAGCCGCCTTAGAGGGGCGATGTCCTCAATACTGTTATTGCTGAGAAACAGATGTTCCATGTCAATCATGTCTGCGAGGGCGCTAATATCGGAGATGGCGTTGTCATTAAGGCTGAGCTGCTGCATGCCAGTCAGGCCACTCAGCGCGCTTATATCTTCTATCCGATTGTTGTGGGCCCATAGCAGGACCATGTCATCCAGGTTAGCCAGCGCGCTAATGTCTTTAATCTCACTATCATAGATACGCAGATGAGTGAGCTTGGTCAGATTTGCGAGGGGAGTGATATCGGAAATGGCATTGAGATGGATGCGTAGTAATCGCATTTCCGTGAGCGCCGCCAACGGGCTTATGTCAGTAATACCATTGAAGACCACATTGGGATCGCGCCCGTCATCCATATCGAGGTAATGCTGTAGTTGATATGGATATAACCCGTGCACATGCAGCTGTCGTAGCTTGGTGAGCCCTGCCAGGGGAGTGATATCGGAGATTGGGTTCTCGCTGACGATGAGTTGTTCGAGATTCGTTAACCTACTTAAGGGGCTGAGGTCGCTGAACCAATTTGTGTGCAGGTTCAGATTGACGAGATTAGTCAGGGTGCCTAGCGGTGTGATGTCAGTGATGAGTCGATTGATCAGGTTAAGTTGGGTCAAGCCGGTGAGGTTCTGAATGCCATCCAGGTTCTCGAAGGGCTTTGCAGGAGATGGTCTCAAAGTGCCGCCGTAAACCACGCGCTCGATAGTAGTGCCAACAAGTAGCTGCTCGAGCCCGGCCGCTTGTCCGCAGCTGAGGGCCGCGCCGGTATCGATTCCTAGTGCGTCATTCACAACTTCGGCAAGGTCGGCGTCGGCGAAGGTGACAATCGCATCCGCCGAAAAGTCTCTGCAATGATCCGTAGGTGAGAGAGTGGTTTGAGCCTGGGGGCTGGTAGAGAGAGAGCTTAGTAATAGCAGCGTAGTCAGGAGTGATAAGCGGGTGAGCGATTTCATAAGTAAGACCTGTGTCTTGTTGTTCGTGCTTAGTAGGGCGTGATCAGCAAAATAGCACAAAAAAGCAGAGAATTAATTCCTTCATGAACTTCCGGTGCGCTATGGATTCAGCTAATGGGGGCATAGAGTGGGCTTTACATTACTTTGCTTTGTTGAGGTATGGCGTGCTTGCGTAAGTATTGGGGTTAAACGTGTCTGGTCTTTCGTTCATTGTGTAGAGCTTGGACGAAACTGGGATTAAAAGCGAAATCTTTCGCTTTTAATATTGACATCAAATTTGAGGCGTGTTTTTATCAGCGAAGAGTTTCGCTTTTAACAGTTGTTTTCATATTACGAAGTTGGAATATGCAATGAAAAACACACCTTTGCTGACAGGTCTGGAACTGGAGCTAATGCAGATAATCTGGCAGAACGAAGATGTTTCGGTTGAATTTCTGAGAGAAAAACTCGCAGATAATGGCCGGCCTCTCGCTCTGCCCAGTGTCCGCACTATGCTGACAATCCTTAAGAAGAAAGGATTTGTTTCGCGCCGACAGATAAGCAGGGCCTATGTCTACAATGCCTTGATAGAAGCAGACGAGTTTCAGCATAGCTTTGTTAGAGATGCATTGAATCGGGCATTCTCTGGATCGGCAACCGGATTGGTCACTGCATTGCTAAATCGCGAGCTTGTTAGTAAAAGCGAGCTAAATCAAATTAAAAAAATGATTTCAGATTACGAGAGAGGTAGGAAAAAATGAACCTTGATGTAATTCGAGAGTTTGCACTCAGTATCTATCCTCTTAGTTTTCTGCCTCTTTCTCCAATGGCCATTATCATATTCCTAATTCAGTCCACGCTCTTTCTGCTGCTTGTGTTGATTGTAGATCGCCTGCTGAAAAGTAGTGCAGCCAGCGAAAGAAAATTCCTGTGGTTTTGGGCGATGATGATGATCCCCACGATTACTATTTTGGCCAATTTTACACCAGCAACCAGGGCGGATAGCTACCTCGCCACCGTCTTTGACCTTTCTAATTCAAAGGGCTCGGCTCTTAATAACGAAGTGGCTTTAACGCTGAATAAGGAAACACTGGATGTGCCCAAGTCAATTTTTAACTCTAGCTTAGCAGAACTATCGGCCGGTTCAGGATTAGACGCGGGATCAAGAATATTGGCTGGTGTCAAAAATTGGGATTGGCTGGTTTCTACATATTGTCTATTTGCGTTGCTACTTCTTGCCAGAATACCTATTGGGTGGAAGCAGTTAGCGAGACTGCGACAGACATCCGCGGCAGCAGGTGACGAACGGGGAGTCAATATATACAAGCAAGTAGCAATTCAGGTTGGCTATCGGGGTGCCTGCCAAGTCAGGCTGAGTCGAGAGTTAGAATCGCCAGTAAGCTTCGGTATACGAAAGCCTGTCATCTTGTTTCCTGGTAAGTACTATGCGCAGCTGTCTGATACAGAGCTGCGCGCGACCCTGTTGCATGAACTCAGCCATATTAAAAATCGCGACCCTCTTAGAATTCTTCTGCTTAAGGTCATTGAGTCTCTGTTCTTCTTTCAACCACTGGTATGGCTGGCAAGCAGCAGATTGCATTATCTATCTGAATTGGTGGCCGACGACTCAGTTTTGGAAGGTGGAGTAGAAGCAAGCCGCTACGCTAACACAATAGTTAAATTGATCGAGCTGTGTTCTGAGCCCAGTCAAAGATATAAGCTCTCAACAGGAATCTTCTCGTCGCCTAGAATGGTAGTGTCCCGTATGGAGCACTTGTTAGATGATGCTAGCAGTCATAGGACCAGGCTGGTTGGCAGAAGACTTTTTACTTCTGCTTTCATGCTGCTGGCAGCGTTGTCCACAACAGTACAATTCTCTCCTCGCAGTTCGGCTTTAGACATCGGGTCAGGTTCTCGAGCAACTGCTAAAGACCCAGATCTGGATTCTGCGCCTTTGTCTGAGGAAAGCTCTTTTCTAGCCGAGGATACTGAACAATTTGAGGTTACTGTCATTGTTGACCGCGCGAAGGTGGTTTTCGGTGAATCTATCGTTTTAACGATCAGAACAGGGGATGCTCGTGCAAAAGACCTGGATTTAATTACGAGCCAGCTAGTCGACGATTTTGAAGTGTTACAAATCTCCATATCGAATCCGTCGCGAACCAATAATGGCGTTGTGGAGCTTCTGACGGATTGGGTCTTAACTATACGACCTTTTAGGGAAGGTGTTTTAACAATACCGTCGTTTACGATAGGCAATCAACAGACAAATCCCATAGACATTGAGGTCACGAGTGCGACCAGGCAGCAGTTGAGCCAGAACAGTGATCGCTTGTTTTTGGAAATTAAAGTTAACAAAAATTCTGTATTCGTGAATGAAGAGATCGAATTGTTAATTAAGCTTTCCTATACGATAAACGGAATAAGGAATCCTCTATTTACTGAATTGCTCTTGCCCAATTCAGTGATTCAGTCCATCGACACACCCAAGCAATATGAAGAACGAATAGATGGAGTGCACTATGGCGTCTATGAGAAGCGCTATACCCTTACGCCTCAGAAAGCGGGGCCGCTGGAAATCCCAGACATAAGGTTTCAGGGGGATGTCGATGGCAATACTCGAGGAATCTCTGCGTTTGTAGAAGGACTAACCATCGATGTGACAGAGCGATAGTTAAAATTGCTCAGATACGAGGCTTATCTGATCGATTCGCAGGAAAAAGAATTGACTGCCTGTCTAGCTGGTGTCCAAATTGCGACAGCAGAGAGTGAAAACCTTACTCACCAAATCCTACACGCCTGGTGAAGGTTCTACTAGTTGAGTTTAAGGCGTGAGGGATGAGAGAGCGAAGAGGCGAGGCCTGAATGTCGAAGTGATGCGGGCAGCGATTAGGATCGTACAGTCGGAATAACGAATAGCAGAAATTGATCTCAGTCTATTGGAGACTCAAGGGGTCACAGTTTGTTGCCAAACATCTTTATCAGGCTGCTCCCAGGGTAGATTTCGAGTGGCAAGCATGGCTAGATTGTCTCTATTGATGAGATTGGGAGATGATCGATAGCCCAGGACATCTTCCACTGCCTCATCGGGACGATTGGCTATTAACGCCAGTTCATCTGAAGAGAAATTACAAAGTCCGCGCGCGATTTCAGTTCCTTTCTCGTCGTAGACATGCAAGATATCGGCTTTCTGAAATGTGCCGTGTGTTGAAACAACGTCATAGCAGCTTATGCTCTTTCCTGAATCCGCAAGTTGGTCGGCTTCGGCTTGCCGAATTATCAGTCCGCCGGCCATTTGCAGCCGATCAGTTAACCAGACAAGCCAGGCGGATGCGGGGGTATTGTGTGCATTGCACACGGTTCCTATGCGCTCTCCAGATAACACAGAACTGATAGGCGAATCCAGGTGGCCGCGCGCGATGATCGTCGTACAACCTGCGTTCTGCGCCATATTTGCCGCCTGCAACTTGGTAAACATTCCACCAGTGCCTAGAGTGCTTTCTCCAGTTGCTACTTCGAGGTACTCACTCACATTCTCGATCGAGCGAACCAATTGGGCGCCATCTTCTTCTGGATTCCTATCGTAAAGGCCATCAATACAGGTGAGGATAATGAGGTGTTCAGCCTGAACCATCTGAGCGATCTTCGCGGAAAGCCGATCGTTATCTCCAACTCTGAGTTCTTCTGTTGTTACCGTGTCATTCTCATTGACAATGGGCATGACGCCGCGCTGCAAAAGGCGATCGACCGTATTTTTAGTGTTGAGAAAGCGTTGCATGTTTTCCAGGTCTTCGAGTGTAACCAGAACTTGTGCGATGTCGAATCCATGCTCAAGTGCTACTTGCCTGTAAGCGTGCATCAAGACAGGTTGGCCACATGCAGCGGCTGCCTGCTTGTCCGTGATCGAAGCGGTTTCTGAACTGGAGCCGATAGAATTCATGCCGAGTGCCACAGAGCCGGACGATGTGAGAATGACCTCGTACCCTTCCTCGTGCAAGCGCGCGATGTCGCTGAGCAATCCATGGATAAAGGCATAGCGCGGTGTTAGGTTTTCTTCATTAGCGAGCAGGCTTGACCCAATCTTAACAACAATTCTTGGCTTGTTCTCGGTGACTCGGTTAAATGAGACGATGTTCGATTCGATGATCGAGTGCATGATTTCCTTGAGGTTCAATAGAAAATAAAATATTCATAACAATGTCTAATAACAACCTTTCGGTCAATTAAAGATTCCTCGGATTGGATTAGATCAATTGAGTCTTTAGACTTAAAGACGGGCGTATGCTAACATGCTTTGCATATGCACTCAAATAAAGTCAAGCGCTCCACCAGTAATGTCAGTGTGTGTGGCGCAATAGAAGCCTTAATTTTACTGTGGCTAAGTGCTAAAAATCCTAGATGCCTTCCTTGTGCCCGCATTAAAAACTGAGTGTCCCCGCTTCATCTAATTCAACAGAGACAAAACCTCAAGCTTGTGAGCTTTCTCAAGCATGTTTCCTCTTTTACGCAAATAAATTGGAGCGATCTATGTCATTACTCGTTATCGGCTGTGGAAAAATGGGAGGGGCCCTGGTATCTCGCTGGGCTGGCAATACCCAAATATCAATTACAGTCGCAGACCCAGTTACTGAAGTGCCTCCATCTGGTGTAGCGCTAGTGCGGAATCCGTCCGAACTTGAAGGAATGCTTTTCGACAACTTAGTAATTGCTGTTAAGCCGCAACTTATTAACGAAGTGGTTTCTGACTATCTACCGTTTGTCAGCGACGTTGGCTGCGTTTTCTCCATCGCAGCCGGATTTTCGATAAGTTCCTTAGAGAAGATTGTAGGGAATCGCTCGATTATAAGAATGATGCCGAATTTGCCTGCAGAGATTGGCGCAGGTGTGACCGGGTATTATGCCAACGATAGGGCTTCCGTTAACGACTTTGCTTTCGCAGCACGGCTTACCGATGCTGTTGGCATAAGTCTGCAAGTTACTCATGAAGAAGATCTTGATAAGATTACCGCTGTAACAGGAAGCGGTACGGGTTTTGCGCTTGAAATTATTCGCTGTTGGATGCAGGCTGCAGAATCGATCGGACTTTCGCCAGCTGTCACCAGAAAGTTGGTGCTTGCAACCATTGGCGGTGCAGTAGAGCTTGCCGAAAAAAAGCCAGAAAGCATCGAGGCACTTCGGAACTCTGTCACGAGTCCGAAGGGGACAACCCAGGCAGGACTCGCGATGCTTCGAGAGGACGATTCAATGGAGAAACTGTTGAAGACAACCATAGATGCCACGTTAGCACGAGCTATTGAATTGCGTTAGTGGACCACCAACGAATGTACATAGATACTTTCAAATTGTAATAATATCTAGATTGGATTAAAGGAAGAGTGAAACTATGAACACACCAACTATTGTTTCTTTAGTTGCCTATTTTTTGTTGATGATGGCAATCGGTGTGTATGGTTATTTCAAGTCTACTGCAAATGTTTCTGAGTATATGCTTGGAGGGCGTAAGCTACATCCCGCCGTCGTTGCCTTGTCTGCCGGCGCTTCGGATATGAGCGGTTGGATGTTGATGGGCTTGCCCGGAGCGATCTATTTGTCTGGGCTTGGTGCTGCCTGGATCGCTGTGGGTTTGACGATAGGCGCATACTGCAACTATCTTTTGGTGGCGCCTCGGCTACGTGTATACACAGAGGAAGCAGATGACGCGATAACCATTCCTGACTATTTTGAGAAGCGATTTCATGATGACTCCCATGCGCTGAGGGTTTTCTCTTCTTTGGTCATAGTAGTGTTTTTTACGCTCTATACTTCGGCGGGAATAGTGGCGGGAGGGAAGCTTTTTGAGGCTTCTTTCGGTCTAGACTATCAGTTAGGCTTGGTAATCACGACGGGAGTAGTTGTTGCATACACGATGTTCGGCGGCTTCCTTGCCGTTAGCCTCACGGATTTCGTCCAAGGCTGTATCATGTTTGTCGCGCTTATTCTGGTGCCGATTGTTACCTGGCAAGAACTGGGGAACCTTGATGCGTCAGTTCAAACATTGACGAGTTTGAATCCCGATTATTTATCATGGTTTTCAGGAATCACATTTTTAGGTTTGATCAGTAGCCTCTCCTGGGGACTTGGTTACTTTGGGCAACCCCATATTATCGTGCGTTTTATGGCTATTCGGTCTTTAGCTGATATGAAGACCGCGCGTCGAATCGGAATGACTTGGATGATTACGGCGGTTGTTGGGGCCGTTTTGACCGGGCTACTAGGTTTTCTTTATGTGAGTCAGACTGAAACCGTGTTGGACGATCCTGAGACAGTGTTTATTTTATTGTCACAGGTGCTGTTCAATCCCTATATCTCCGGGTTCCTATTGGCCGCAATACTGGCAGCTATTATGAGCACAATTTCCTCACAGCTATTGGTATCTTCGAGCTCCCTCACCGAGGACTTCTATAAGAATTTTTTACATAAGAAGGCATCACAATCTGAGTTGGTTGCAGTAGGTCGCGGCTCTGTTCTTGCTGTTGCCGTGGTAGCTACGATTCTTGCGCTCGATAGTAATAGTTCGATTTTGGATCTCGTTAGCAATGCCTGGGCCGGTTTTGGTGCTGCTTTCGGCCCGGTTATCCTGCTAAGCCTATTCTGGGTGGGCTTGACTCGCAATGGTGCTTTGGTGTCCATGCTCTCTGGGGCTATCACTGTACTGTTTTGGATATACAGCCCATTAACTATTGGGGGCGAGACTTTGTCGTCGGTGATCTATGAGATAGTACCCGGCTTTATCGTTGCTACCGCTGCGGCGATCGTAGTTTCCAAGCTGGATACAGCACCGAGTTTCGAAATCAGCGAGAGACATCGCCGTATTTCTTCGCTGATGCGTCGAGGCGAAGCTAATCTAGCAGAACAGGGCTCAGAGGGAATATAGTCCTCGGTTTAAGATTCGCCTCTGGGGCGTAATGCGATCTCTCCATGAGGTCTAGGTCTGGAGCGGAGTATTCCAAGCAGGCCTCGGATTACTTGTTAGCTGCGGGTTTCGGGCTCGTTGCAAGCCGCTTTCGTAGTTTTCGAAGCAGAGTAGAGAATTCTGCTTGTCAGTGAAAGCAATGCATTAAGCGCCCGCACCACATCTCTATGCGGCAGCGACTTATCGATCAGTTCATCCAATACTTCTACGAGCAATTATTTCTGCTTCTTGGCTAGTTCAATACTTCCTAAAGCAGGTAAGAGTGAGGCCACGACACCGAGAGCAAAATGGTCTTCGTGTTGTGCGCTCCGTTCCTCGCTCTAGGCGTATGGGATCGCAATTGGCGAGTACATTCGCCCATCAATGCGCGTGCCATCTCGAAAGTGGCGCAGCAGGGTACGCTATTAAATAGCATCTTACTGGGTGATTCGGATTTCAGAGAAAGTCCCCGAAGGGGAGTGGGACTAAGCAGTGAGTCTTTGTTGTTAGTTTTTGAACACGGATGCAAGCTGTTTGAGTTTAGGGTCATGGACCATAGTCTAACTCTCGCTGAGTAGCTTCTTTAGGCAGAGCTGTTGATTCATTAGATAAATCAACGCTGAGCAAGCAAAATAGGCGCGTATTGCGAAGTGTGATAGGGTTTTCGTATCTCAGTAGCCAAGAACTGCTGCGTTATTACTCTCGTATCTTAGATCTCAGGTTGGAAAAAAGGAAAAAGGAAAAATGAGTATCGAAGAGCAAGTTGGAACGAGTATACTTTTACTTAGAATCGAGCACACTATGAGTTGTGAGATGTTTATGTTGCGCGAGAGAAAGTGCTAGATCATAGCAGTGGCACAAGGCTTTCGATTCGCACAAAACATGTTGTGCAAGCTGCGCTTCTCGAAAGACAGTTCCCGCTAAAATCGGAATGTGCATGAAAGCTCATTGCTATCCAATAAATGTCGCGTACAAAGGTCTATTTGTACTATGTATTACCGTTCTCACCTCCGGTTTAGTCGCCTGCACGTCCCAATCAGCTCGCGAAGCTGAACTGTCTACACAGGAAGCATCGCGAGTAGCGATGGAGCAGCAGGCGGCGCAAGTGGCGGCAAATCAGGAACGAGCGCTTGCACAGGAGCAGCAACGACAGCGCGAACGTGAAGCTGCGGAACGAGCCAGAGTGCAGGCGGCGAGAGATCGCCAGGAAGCTGAAGCAGCTCAACAACTCCCGTCTAATCAAGACAGAATTGTGCTGAGCACAGAAAAGAGGGACGAACTGCAAGAAAAAGTTTCGCAACAAGAACTGGTGACCGGTTCCTGCGATATTGGCAAACTCCAACCTTTCTTCTGGCCACCACCGGAGCCCTCTGCTCAATGGGTCATACCGCGTTCTATTCTGCTACAACAAGATCAGGACAATTCTGAGGTTAAGCTAGGGGATATAATGACTCGTCTCGAGCGAGCATTGAATGCCGCTAAATACACCAAATGGACCTACCAGTATATTGGCTGTTCAGGCGTTGCGATGACAACTGAAATGGAAAGGATAGATGAAAGGGGCCGACCACTCGACGCCGAGCAACGTTTCTCTCCTCCCGGTGCCCAGGACCATTGGTCATTGTCATCATATATTATTGGCCTATTTCAGGCGTCTCCTGGATTTTATCGACAGATAGTCTTTGCTATTACAGACAACACCTATGATTCTGAGCAGCTAATGCCTAGCCCGACAGCAGAAGAGGCTCAAAGCCGATTCAATATAGTAGCAACTACCGCACCAAAGCAGGCAGATAAACTTTATAGCTCTGATTTCGAAACACATGTTCTTATCTACGAGTTTGAAAAACTTGCTTCGTCGAGTATTGCATCAAAACGCGCGCCCTCTCCGGTTACAGCGGTACAACATATCGAGCAGTCAGGAATATATGCTCATCTAATTCCTGAGTAGGTTCCCAGTAATTGAGTATTTTCAACTCGCGCGTATAGATTGAAAATCATGGAGGCGGAGTGCTTTGATCCAGCAGCTCATCTGCGGAAATCAAATTACGCTTGTATCTGGCGCCAATTGTCACTAATCACTAAAAGAGGGGGCACGAAGTCATGGGCAAACTTAGGAAAGGTCTATTGGGTCTTGGGCTCCTTCTTCTTGGCGCTCTACTAATTCTGCGAATAACCGGGCTCGACCCCGAGTATATGGACTACACTACGGAGGAATATAATCAAAGAGGGCGGATGACCTTGCCCGGCATGTGGCTAGCGGGAGACGTTGTGCGCGACCCGGTAGCTGACTGGGAATGGGTCACTAACGTAGATCATCCGATACGCGGCAATACCATCATGCTGGAGACTCGTACCTGGTACGGCATACCCTACTCGGTTACGATCTTGCCAACTCCCCGTGGCGACAAGCTTTATATAGGTGGCAGTGCAAGAGACGCCAGGCTTGAAAGAGAGTTCCCCGATTACAAGCAGTGGTGGGCAAACGTCGAGCGGGACCCCCGAGTGCGCCTAAAGATCGACGGTAAGATCTATGAGATGACAGCGGCGCTGGTCAGCGACCCTGTCGAGCTTGCCGAGATTATCGGCAGAGACCCGATCACTACTAACGTAGCTGAAGACGGTACAGAACAAATCGTTGCGAAATGGTATTACTGGCGTGTTTTCCAGCGAAACATTGCGCAGTACTAGTCATAAACAGAATTTCTGGATGTGAAAGCCCTGATAAGACGGATTTCAATTTTCGCCGTGATACGGAGCCAGGCAGCTATCAATAGGTCCGCTGCAAATCGAAGAAGCTAGAGCAGTCCGTTTTTGATGAAGGGGCACGGGGATCAAAATACCCTAGTATCTGACCCCGTTGTATGTGATTGCGGATTGTGTGGTTGCACGTTCTGACACATGGCTTATTGAAGAGCAAAAATATAGAGGGAACCGCATTTCGATATAGAGCATCTTCATAAACCCTCAGATAGCGCTTAATCTGCCGATACGCTACGCTTAGTGTTCTGGCTAAAACAGCTTGCAGCTGTTTGGATTTTTCTCAAGGGTTTGTCAAACTGTGAAACCATCAATCAAAAGTTGTTCTCGCTTTACTCCATTCCTACTCAGGTTGCGCGCATTGCACCGCCTTGCCATTGAGCCCTTGGTTCTAATAGTCGTAGTGGGCGTAATATCGCATTTGATTGAAAAACCGACTTTTGCGCAAGATGGGGTTGGCAGTACCGCAGATACCATTACCATCACTGGAGACGGGCCTACAGATCTGCAGATTTCGGATCGCATAGCGAACATATATTCACAACTAGACCAGCTGTCCGACATCGAGGTGTCAGTAGAGGCTGGCGTCGTGGCACTTTCTGGCAATGTGTCCAATGAATCGCAAGCTGATCGAGCGCTATTTCTAGCAGGGCGTGTCGAGGGCGTGGTCACAGTCGAGGATAGCATCGAGCGAGTTCTTGATGTGCAGGGCAACGTAGCGCCCCTGGTTGATCAATTCAGGGCAGATATCGATCGGTGGCTGCGGGCAATACCCCTTATTCTGCTTGCCATAGCCGTCTTTGTTGTTATTGCTCTCATCGGACACTTGCTCTCTAAATGGGCAGCCTTGTGGAAACGCTTAACCCCCAACCCATTCCTGTCAGAAATCGTTACTCAAGCAGTTCGCGTGATCGCAATAGTTCTGGGCCTAGTAGTTGCGCTCAGCCTCTTGGGAGCGACAACGCTAATGGGCACAATCCTGGGCGGCGCTGGTGTCATAGGACTTACCGTGGGGTTTGCCGTTCGCGACACTATGGAAAATTATATCTCGAGCATCATGCTCAGTCTTAGACAGCCATTTCGAGCCAATGAACATGTGGTCATAAACGATCAGGAGGGTCGAGTCGTTAGGCTAACTTCAAGAGCCACTGTTCTTATGACTTTGGATGGGAACCATTTGCGCATTCCAAATGCTGTCGTATTCAAGGCTGTAATTCTAAACTACACCCGCAACCCCGATCGTCGATTTCATTTTGAGTTAGGAATTGACGCAGAGGACGATCCGCTAGCAGCAATAGAGACCGGTCTGGAAGCTATTCGTAGGCTCGATTTCATTCTAACTACTCCGAAATCCGACGCTGTAATTAACGCGGTAGGTGATTCGAATATTTTGATCTCATTCTACGGCTGGATTAATCAGGCTCAGACTGATTTCACCAAGGCCCGCAGCCTCGCTATCTTAGCCGCGAAGTCCGCTTTAGAAGAAAATGGATTTACCCTGCCGGAGCCGATCTATAGGCTTAGGTTTGATCAGCTTCCCGCGGGCTTGTCCGACGCTGACAGCTCCGCCGGTATTTCTGCAACCGTCGCTTCTGAGACTGAAGAGAACAGCAATGCCCAACAAGACTCGACATCAACGCGACTCAGCGCAGATGATGCCGCGCACTTCGATGTAGAACCAGACACTGATATTGAGGATCGCGTAAATAGCGAACGCGTCGAATCCACTGAAGAAGATTTGCTAGACCCAAATAGGCCGGTTGAATAGAGGGCCGTGGTAAATGGGGTCAGGGGTAAATGGGGTCAGGGTAAATGGGGTCAGATACCGTCTTGAATATCAAGCCGTAACCGCACTTAAATTCTC
>CAXBLN010000104.1:0-13021 GCA_963976555.1 uncultured Gammaproteobacteria bacterium | reverse complement strand
ATACACTTCGGCGATGCCGACAGAAGTTGAGCTGATAGAGGCGGAAACGGCAGGCGAAGGGCTCGCCCTTGCCGAAAGCCGTCGCTTCGACTGCATACTGCTCGACTATAGCCTGCCGGACATGGAAGGTATCGATATCCTGAACGCGCTCGTCTATCAAGACGTACCAATAGTTGTTCTTACGGGAAGAGACTATGCAGATACTGCAATGGAGACGTTTCGTGCCGGTGCTCAGGAATACATTGAGAAGCAACAGCTGAATGCCACCCGATTGTATCAGGCTATCGTAAGCTCTAAGGAGAGACAAGATCTTCAAATAGCGAATAAAATAGCGGAAGAAGAAAAAACTCGCCTGGGTCAGATCATCGAAGATTCACAAAGTGAAATATGGCTCGTCGATGCCAAGACACAGCGGCTATTGATGACGAGCAAGGGCGCCAGAAAAAACATCGGCATGAGCGATAGTGGTGATGAGAAGAAATATTTCCTAAGCGATCTCATTACAGAGTTTGATGAAAAATCATTCAGAGCTGAAATAACGCCGCTATTAAGAGGCGAAGCCGACCAAGTTAAACTGGAAACCAAAATATGCCGCCTGGATGGTAGCTTCTATAAGGTGGAAATAGTTCTACAGATTTCAGTGACGGCCAAGAATACGGCCGTTGTGCTGTATATCACAGACCTCACCGATAGAATTAATGCCTCTGAGAAAATGCGGCAGATGCAGAAAATGGAGACTCTCGGCATCATGACTGGCGGTATCGCACACGACTTCAACAATATGCTTACATCTGTTGTTGGTGGTCTTGGCCTGTTGGAGCGTCAGGAATTGTCGGATAAGAGCAGGCGTTACCTGAGCCTGGCGCAGGGCTCCGTAGATCGAGCGGCGAAGCTGACCAGCAGACTATTGTCATTCTCTCGCCTACAGATTCTTAAACCCAAACTTATTCAGGTCAATCAGTTCATTCAAGATTTATTGCCTCGTCTAGAGGGTGCTCTGGATAATGATGTGAAGATAAATCTAGCGCCTTATAAGAGCGAACTCTATATGGAGATAGATGAGATAGAACTCGAATCATGCCTGATTAACCTTTGCATCAATTCCAAAGATGCCATCTCCGAGGGTGGTGAGATCACTATTTCTCTTAGCGAGAGTCACATGCCGGAGATTCGCACAGAAGATCACCATATGGCGCAGGGGGATTACGTTGTAATCACAGTCCAGGATAATGGTTGCGGCATGAGTGAAGAAGTGAAGCAGAAGGCATTCGATCCATTCTTTACTACCAAGGCAGTTGGCAAGGGCTCCGGGCTTGGGCTATCGATGGTATTTGGTTTCGCTAGGCAGACCGGAGGCAATGTTATTGTCGATTCCGAAATCGGTGCTGGAACACAGATCAAGCTTTACTTTCCACTCAGTAAAGCGAGTGAGCATTCGAACGAGCGGACTCTTCAGGGATCGAGGAAAAATGTACAGGCTAATCGAGGCAGTGGTCAGACAATACTGCTGGTAGAAGATGACAAAGAGATTCGAGAGTTTGCTGTCATGGCCCTGGAGGAGCTCGGCTACGAGATAGTTGTCGCAAGCGATGGTCAGGAAGCGTTAGATTGCTTCGACAAACATGCCGATGTAGATTTGCTTTTCACGGATATCGTGATGCCAGGAGAGTTGAATGGTGTCGCTGTCGCGGAACACTTTCGCAGGCATTACCAGGGCAGGCCAGTGATCTACACGTCTGGCTATACGCGCAACGCTATCCTGCCGGGCGACACCTTGCCCCAGAGAAGTTATTTCCTCTCTAAACCTTACGACCTCCAGCAATTGAGCGCGATCCTGAATGAGACATTTAGCGCAGAAGTAGCTGCGTGACAGTGCATTCATTGATTTTGACAGGCGAAGCGTACAAGCTTGGATTCCCGCTTAGATCCGAATTTCGAATTCGAATGTGTATTGAACATTAGACGTAGCGACTCGCTTGCCATTTACTATGCGAGGAGCGAAAACGAAACTACTTAATGCGGCGAGCGAAGATTCCTCAAATAGCAGAAAGGGTTCAGATTGTCTTAACACAATGCTCTGAGGTTCGATTCGTCCGAATTCATCAACTCGAAACGAGAATTGAACGAACCCTGTGGCGCCTTTGAGTATGGCGGATTCTGGGTATTTCGGAATTTCGGAATAAATCAATCGCAAGTCTTCGGAGATGTAGTCGCGTTCATTTCCTAGTGCAAAAATTTTACCCGAACTGGTTAGAACAAAGAGCGAAAATAGCATAATGCCAGGAAACAAGCTGGAGTGTGTCTTTCCCTGCTGCAGTCCAATATTGTTATTCAATATGTTGTCTATACGTAGACTTAATTCCCCCCGTGTGATGATAGCTCTGCATGCCAGCGCATGGCGCTGTTTCTCTAATCCACGCCTGGCGATACTCAAAAGCTGGCCAGCGAATTCGGTCGGCCTATTGCGGTGTCTCAATACTTCATTATCGCAAGCGTATTCAGACTCAAGGCCGAGCTGTTTCAGACAGATCCAGACAAATGGGTTAAACCAATTTAGTGCGGCCATTAGATAACAAACTATATATGTGATGTGGTCCAGGCGTTTTATATGTCCGAGTTCGTGAATAAGTACATTCTCTAATAAATGCTTATCGTCAAAGAAGAAGCTTGATGGAAGGACTATTGTTGGTCTCAAGGTTCCATAGGTCATCGGACTCGAGTGAAAGTCGCTAGTTGCAATTCTGACAGCCCGCGCAATTCCGAGTTCGGCGCGTAGCCTGTTTAAGGTTTTCAGTACTTCCGGCGGAGTGTCAAAGCAGGCTTTGGTATGAATAAGCCATATCTGCTTTAAGGATCTAACAAGTCTGCCGAGCGGAATGAGGAGCACTACTAGATAGAGTGTTAATAGAGGTTTTGCTATGCCGGTGGTGTAGTACTTGCCCGAAATTGACATATCAACTATTTCAGCGGGTATCAATACAGTTACCAGTTTGAGATTAGGCGCGGCATGAACGTTGTTCAACATGTAGTGATTCGCGAGAGCGACTATGGGCAGCATGCCGATAAGTAGCAGAACAGTGAGCCAGAGATTGCGTTTCTGCGAATTGCTAAAGAATGGCGAGGTAGCTTTCTCATAGTACTTTGCGATAACTACTAGAAGCAGGGACTTCAAGAGGAGGTCAAACAGAAATGCAAGCTCTGCGAGATGGCTTAGAAATTGTGTGACAATCAGACTTGTAAGTTCATTCAACATCTATTCTTGCGGCCTATTTATTTTTCGATTTGTGTTTCTCGATTATCGCTTCCAGTTGTTCCACTTCCTCGCGTGATATTTTCCCCTTCTTCATCTCCAGCAAAGAGCGAACTGCCAACAGGGGTGATTCCTTGAAGAAGGTGCTCACAACTCTCTCCAATGCCTGTTGCGAAGCCTTCTTTCTCTCGATTGCTGGAAAATAGATATAGCGCATGCCGCTCTCTTTGCGTACTAGCTTCTCTTTATTGACAAGGATCCCGAGAAGGGTGCGAATTGTCGAGTCGCTAGTACCATCGTTCAGAGCAATCTGTACATCCTTTACGCTACCGCCCTCCAATCTATAGAGGATGTCGAGTATCTGTCTTTCCCTTCGACTCAGACCGTCGATGCTGGGCATCTTGAACTCCAATTTCTTCTGCGAACGCTAAAAATGTCGAGTTACCTGTATTTCTAGAATGATCGGAATTCCCGAATTCGTCAAGCGTCAGGCGTCTGGTCATTCTTCCGATTTTTCGTTTAGCTTGACAAATCGACCATTAATGTTAAAAAATTAGCGATCCGCTAAAAAATTAGCGATTAAGTGAAAGATAGCGCTTTCCTTTCATCGTGGCAACAGCAATTTCTAAGGAGTATCAGGCATGGTCTTGGTGAGTCGTATTAAGAGAATACTGCTTTCTCTTCTGGTGTTGATACTCACGATTGCTGTGCTTTTGTTGCTGTACGAGAAACTTCAGGAAGTGCTCGCCGATAGGAATTATCAGCGTCCGGGTCGCTTGGTCGACGTCGGGGGGCACAAGCTCCATGCCTTGCTCAGGGGCGAGATTGCGCCGACTGTAGTATTCGAATCGGGTCTCGGCATCGACGGACATCTCTCCTGGTACAAGGGTCAAGGTCCCGTTTCCGAGTTCGCCAGAACCATCAGCTATGACCGTGCAGGGGTGCTCTGGAGCGATCACCATGTGCAGATATCAGAGCCTGAGCTGGTAGTTGAGGCTATTCGCGGTCTCGTCCGGCAGTATCAGGAGTCTTCATAAATCCAATGAGAAACTCGGAGATTAATTCAAGGTCGGTTACCGCGAACTCAGTCGATGCAGTCGAAATGAAACTCGACGAGCATACCCTCAGAGACTTGGAAATTTTCGAGTCTTCGTCAATTGGGCCAAGCTTGTTCGAACTGTGTAACCTGACTCGGACTGATGGTGGTGTTGAAGTTCTCCGGCGTCGCATGGAAAATCCCTGGGCCAATGCTGAGAACATCCGTGCCACTCAGGACGCGATCGTCTTCATAATGTCGCTGCGAGATGTGTTTTCTAAGCTACCGTCTTACATTACGCGGCATGCGCAGCAATACCAGAGAGAGATTCTCGTGATCGCGACCCAAGCCAACCGCCTGGAATTTGCTATCGGCGCCATGTCGCTGTGGATCAACCATGATCGCCACTATCAGGGAATTGTTCGTGGCGTTCAGATCACCAGTGGCTTGATTCGCCAGCTACGGGAGTTCCTCTCGCAGCCTGAGTTAGACCAATCGCTTGGAGAACTGGCACCGCTGATCGCAGAGATGCGTGAACTCGTTGCCAGTCCGCTGCTTGAGAAGGTGCCCGACAAGGATGTATCCCAGAGTTGGTTCTGGCCGATACTTCGAATGGATCAGACATTCCGTATACATAACAAAGGAACGATTCTTCGGATATTGGAGCTCATCTACGAGCTCGATGCGCTGGTTGCGATGGCGGAGGTTACGCGCAAGTATGGGTTTGTCATGCCCACGGTAGAACAGGGTCCATTGAGCGCTCAAGCACAGGGGCTAGTTCATCTCTTCGTGAAAGAACCCATTGCGAATCCGCTACAACTTAATCAGCAGAGTCGTGTGTTGTTTCTGACAGGCCCGAATATGGCCGGAAAGACGACTTATATGCGAGCATTCGCTACGGCTCTCTATCTGGCTCATCTGGGCATGGGCGTGCCCGCAGCTGAGTTTCGCTTCTCACCAGCTCAGAGAATGTTTAGTTCGATAAATCTCAGCGACGATCTGCGCAGCGGAGTGAGTTATTTTCGTGCAGAAGCGTTACGGGTTAAGGCGGTCGCCGAGGCCATCGCACTCGGCTACCGAGTGGTGGCGCTTATGGATGAGCCCTTCAAGGGAACTAATGTGAAAGATGCGCTAGATGCTTCTCTTTCGATCCTCAAGCGTTTCGCCGACATGAATGGCTGTCTGTTTATGTTCTCATCACATCTGATTGAACTAGGTGATCATATCGCTTCAACCTGCCAAATTCGCTGCGTTCACTTTGAGGCAGGAGAGACTGAAGGGAGTCTGCAATTCGATTACCGCTTACATGATGGCATATCGACTCAGCGCCTGGGTGTTCGTGTGCTAGTCGAAGAAGGAGTCTTTGCCTTACTGGATGCTGCAAATAAGCTTCGTCAAAAATCCAAAAAAAATTAGTTTTGCAAGGGGATTATTATGAAATTAATGAAAGAAGTAGTACTGACGCTGACCATGATGTCCTCGTCATGGGCTGTTTACGCTGCGGATTTTGATCTAACTTCTCAGATTCGAGCTCAGATAGTCGATCTGGTAATTGAGCAATTACAAACTGGCTATGTGCTTCCTGCCAGAGGTGCGGTCGCGGCTGCCGAGCTTCGACACCGCTTTGACACCGGCTATTTCGATGACATTACAAGCCCGCAGGTTTTCGCGAACAGGATTACTGGGGTTCTGGACGTAATAAGCGATTGGCATCTTTGGGTAAACTTCCAAGACCAGCCCATTCCAGAAGATTTTGTCTCATGGCGATTCTCCGATAAGACTGAAAGAGAGGTACATTTACGCAGGCGCAACTTCGGCTTCGAAAAAGTCGAGAGACTCAGCGGTAATGTCGGATACATCGAACTTCGGGAATTCTACTATGAAGAGAGTGTGTCCGAACGAGCGCTTGCCGATGTGATGCACCTGATGCGCTTCACAGATGGGCTAATTATTGATCTGCGCCGAAATGGCGGTGGTGATCCGGCCATGGTGGATCTTCTGGCAAGCTACTTCCTCGCGCCGGGTGTTCATCTGGGCGATATTCAATACAAGGAAGATGGACGGCTTGAGGCAAGCTACACCCAGCAGATCGAATCGAGCGCACACTATGGCTTGGAGCGCCCGGTGCATCTTCTACTGAGCGAGAATACGTTCTCTGGAGCGGAGGGCTTTAGTTACACGATGCAGGTATTAGGGCGCATGACGTTGATCGGAGAGAGGACGAAAGGCGGTGCCCATCTATTCGAGGACGTGCGGCTTCACGCACACTTTATGATGGCTTTACCCATAGCGAGGAGTATTAATCCGGTCACTAAGAGTAGCTGGCAATACGTGGGGGTTCGACCCGACATTGAGGTGCCTGCAGAACAGGCGCTACATATTGCCCAGAAGCATATTCTCGAGGAGTTGATAGCTAATAGTTCAGATTCAATTGCGAAATCTGAACAGGAGTATGCGCTTCGTCTGCTGGGTGAATGACAGGACTGTCCAGCCATGTCACAGCCAGTAGGGTAGCGGCCAAAGAAGTGTTAATCGGTGTAATTCCTGGGCAAAAAAAAGCTCAGCGATTCCTCGCTGAGCTTTTTCTAGACTCTACTTCGTTCTATCAAAACTCATAGTTCACACGTGCATACAGTATGCGTCCTAATGGGTTTTGAATCTGCGAGATAGCGCCGGCGATCATGCCCGTCTTCTGCGCTTCGCGATCGAATATGTTTCGAGCGCCAACGCTGATCCCAGCAGTACCACCGAACAGTTCCAGATTGTTATAGGTATAGAACATATCGGTCTGCGTCCATGCGCGCACTACGTCGGTACTAGTCCACAGGTTTTCAGGACGCAGGAAGCGCTGAAAGCTAAACTCATTCGCATCGAAGATCACCTCGTCGATGTAACGAACCGTAGCGTTTATGCCATGGTTGCCGAGAGACCAGCCAATGTTGGCATTTGCTCGCCACTCAGGAATAACCGGCACTGCGCCGAAGGAGTTATTCTGATTGCCTTTCGCCTCACGCACAGGTGTAAGGATTGATTCCTGCCAGGTATAAGTGTCCACGTAGGTGGCATTTAGACTTGTGCGGAAATTTCCCCAGCTAGCTAAGCCGAAAGCATCGAGGTCGAAGCGGTAATTAGCTTGGATATCCCAGGCCTTAACCAGCATAGTCGACGCGTTCGTTTCACTGCGGTTGATGCGAGTGGTAGTTTCGATGTCCAGAGGATCGCGCTGAATGCGCGGATCGGATAAGGGATTGGCTACCCAGGCCGTCAGCTGGGCGATCGATGGGAGTGGCTGTGCATCAGTGGCAACAAAGCCTGTGGCCTGTTGAAAATTTGCAAAATCCGCTCTCACGATATCCTGAGTCGTAGTATCGACGATTCGATCTACGAAGTCGGTCTCACTGTAGGTTAGATGTATGTCCAATCCATCTAGGGGCATCAGATCGATACCTACAGACAAGCTATCCGAAGTCTCGGAAACCAGATTCGGGTTGCCCGTTCTACAGGAAGTGATAAAGCCCGAGAAAGTCGTGAACAAGTCATCAACGTTACTCAATGCGCAAGAGTCTGGGGCATTGAGCTGGTTCAGAGTTGGTACGATAAACGCCTCTCCCTGAGTCGCGCGCAACGTCACCCAATCGGCCGGCGCGTAGGTGATGCCAAATTTGCTAACGACATCTCCCTGGCCACTATCGAACTGCTCGTCACGAACCGAGGCACTGAACTCCAGATTATCAAGAATCGGAAACGAGAACTCGGCAAAGTAGGAGTCACTAGTACGACTGAACTTTGTCGGAAAGGCGCCAATACTGTTCAGGCGATCATCCCGCTGCTGATGGAAAGTAGGCACGTTCTCATCGGTTTCATCGCGACGTTGATAGCCGAATGCTGCACCGATTGTGCCGCCCGGTAACTCAAAACCGCCCGGAGCGATGGTACCGTTGATGACCAGGTCGAAGGTCTGCAGGGTGTCTTTGTCATCTACACGGTCTCGTGTGTAGATAGCGTCTGCCACGGCCTGCGGAGTTCGCATGGGTGAATCATCGGCGGCACCGAACGGGTTGAAACAGGCGCCTGCGTCATTGACCTGATCACAGTTAAGACCCTGTTCTACGGCGCTGAAGCTAAAGTGCTGAGTCTGCGCGGTAACTACATTGTACTGCCCGTACATATAGGTTGCAGAGCCTTCCCAGCCATCGAGAAACGGCACGGTGAAGTCGGCACCGAAGGATAGACGCATGTCGCGTTCGTCATTTTCCTTACGGTTGATTTGGTCGCTACCGGGCCCGCCGAATATTTCCGGGTTCGTGTTAGCGAGGCCAAAGGGTAGCCAGGCACTACTAAAAGGCACGTCCTCATTGAATGGCACGCCACCGTTTGGATCCATAGCGATATTAGCGAATTGATTGGTTGCAAGGACTACAGCGCCGCTCGCGTCGCGCAGTGGCTGCTGATTGCCATAGGGGTCGGTGAGTATCATGCCGCCGTCATCGAGTCGAGGCTGTGCAAACAATTCTCGGCCATCACCGGCCACCGCTCGGAAGGGGTTGCCTGGTAATTCGCCGCGTACAGTCGGTAGATCAGCGAAGCGAGTGCCGGGGTTTCCCTGGTTCTGGCGTCCGTGGCCCTGCCATCTGCCCCAGAGCACTTGGCCTGTTAGCGACAGGTCATCATTTACTTCCCAATTGATGTTGGAATACAGCGAAGATTGGGTTTTTTGCTCTACGAAATCTCTGGTATCGGCGAAAGGAAACCAGCAACGACCTAGGGCCAGAGTGCCGAATTTGTTACCACCCTGCACTAGAGGGTCAGTAACCGGGTCTGTGCCGCATATAGGGTCTGGAGTGCTTCTTGTCGTGCCCAGTAAGGCGCCGGTATCGTCGCGCTGTGGAACGTTCCAGTTTGCCGGATTGGCACCACTGTTGTCTGTCAGGCCAGCTAAGGCTAGCTTGGGACGATCGGTCCATTCCAGCGTGCCGTTATGTCTGAAGGATCCGGCTACTACAATATCGACACCGGCCCCTAATTCTTTGCCCCAGAGAATTGACGTAGTCTGGTCTCTGAAGTCGCCACGTGAGTCTTCTTCGTTAAAATGCTCAATCTTTAGTCCTTCATAGGACTTGTAGGGCAGGATATTCACAACGCCTGCCACAGCATCGGTGCCGTATAGTGCAGCGGCACCGTCTGTCACGATATCCATCTGCTGGATAGCAATGGCTGGCAGCAACCATTGCACATTAGGGTTGGTGACACGCTTGCCGTCTATCAGTTGCAACGTTGCCCTTGTGCCCAGACCGCGCAGGTTGAAGGCGGCGCTATTACTAGACGCGCCACTGGCCTGAATCGAGTTGGTGACACCCGAGCCATTATTGAACGTCATGTTTTGAACAACCTGAGCCATGTTCAGTGTGCCCTGGCTGACTAAGTCATCCGCGGAAAGCGTGGTTATCGGCGACGCCGCGATGATGCCCTCTGTGCGACGAATAAACGAACCAGTAACGATTACCTCTTCTACGCCGGCGTCTTGTGCCGCTGCGTAGTAGGGCGTGCTCAGCATGCCGAGGGCGATGCTGGAGAAAAGAATTGTGCGCTTGAATTGATGCTTCTTATTGTGGGTTGTCATACTACTTACTCCGTCTAATTATTGTAATTCTAGTAAGGTGATGGTCTTAGCTAATACTCACTTTATTTACTCGTGTTTTCTCCCCTAATAAAGCGATTACGCAGGTATATCATACTCGCAATAGCGCTTCCACATATTCGGTAATGGCTGTCTGGACCTTGATTAGATGTATCGAAACTACCCAAATTTTGATACCAGAATACCCATATATTCGCGTATTAGAATTGCAGTTCACGCGCCGCCAAAGAGGTCAATAAAGACTGATTGCCGTCGCCAGGATCACAGTGCCAGGAGCAGCTTTGTTGTAGTTGGCTTGTGGATTGTGAATTTCCCCGAGATACATCAGTGCTGTAAGCTCGGCCTAGCTAAGTCCAGCTAAGGCTTTCCCGCCAAGCATCCGCTTGGCGGTGTTAATCAGGGAGTGCAGCGTGCTATTAAAATTCGAGAGCAAGAGGGCAGCATCTTTTCATATGCAAAGTTCAGTAGCCGAACAATTACTATCGATGATAGGTCAGGGAGGCAAGGTCGAAGGTTCGATTAGCGGTGCGGCGATTGAGGAAGCACTCGGCAGTCTCGAGAAGGGTCTTGCCGATCAATCTGCTTCAGAAGTAGAGCAGGAAGATGAGGAGGCGGAGCGGGAATATGTCAGCATCTCTGCGCGTGCAGCACCGCTGAAGGCGATGCTATTGCACGCGAAGGAGACGCAAAGCTATGTAATGTGGCGCCCGGAATAAACAGGCTGATGAATTTGCAAATCTAGGTCCAACGCGGTGATTATCATTGCTATGATATTGCACAAATACAGTTAGTTCAGATGAGGTTGTCATGATTAAAATATTTATTCTTGTGTTTTCGATAATTTTCAGTGCGCCGTTGTCCGCTCAGATAGCCACTGAGTGGAAGATTATTCATGCCGGAACATTGCTCGCGGATGCGCGCGGTGAGGTCCAAACCGAACAGAGTATAATTGTTAGGAACAATGAGATCATGGAGGTGCGAAGCGGATATGTAACGCCCGGCCAGGTGAGTGGCACGGCGAATGCTAAAGTGATCGACCTCAAGGATCACTTCGTCATGGCTGGGCTCATCGATGCGCATACACACATTCTGAGTCAGCAGGAACAGAATGGCAGAGAAGTTCGCGTTACTCGTTCTTCAGAATTGAGCACATTAATGGGCCTCGAGTTTGGCATGCGAACCTTGCGCGCCGGTTTTACGACGATCAGGAACGTTGGTGGCGATCGAAATGCCATATTCGCGCTACGCGATGGGATCAATCAGGGCATCGTTATGGGGCCGCGTATCAAGGCGGCCGGACAGGGGATAACCCCGACCGGAGGCCACGGCGATGGCGGTGGATTCCGTGATGATGTGTTTCCTCATCCGCATTCCGGTGTCTGCGACGGCGTGGCGGAATGTCGTAAGGCAGTGCGTACACAAGTAAAATATGGTGCAGACCATATAAAGTATGTGGCGACTGGTGGGGTTCTAAGTCAAACCGCCACGGGTACGGGCCAACAGTTTACCGATGAAGAACAAGTCGCGTTGGTGCAAGCCGCTCATGCTATGGGTCGAAAAGTAGCGGCTCATGCACATGGAAAGATAGGATTAGAGGCGGCGCTTCGGGCAGGAGTTGACTCCATTGAGCATGGCTCCTACCTCGACGCAGAGACTGCCGACCTGTTTGTCGCCACCGGCGCCTATCTGGTTCCGACCCTGATCGCAGGACATACGGTAGAGCGCATAGCTACGGAAAGGCCCGACTTTTTCGTGCCAGCGGTGCGGCAGAAGGCCTTAGAGGTGGGCCCCGTGATGAAGAATGCGCTCCGCCTCGCCCATGAGCGAGGCGTCAAGATTGCGTTTGGAACGGACGCAGGAGTCAACGACCACGGTACCAATGCCTATGAAATGGTGCTGATGAACGAGGCAGGCATGCCCGAGCGGGATATTCTAATCTCCGCAACAGTGAATGCGGCCGACCTGATGGACTTGACTGATATCACGGGAACTATCGAAGCGGGCAAGGACGCAGATATAGTTGCGACTCGCGGCAACCCGCTCGAGGATATCTCAACGATGATGCGACCGACTTTCGTGATGGCGCGCGGGAATGAAGTAAACCTGGATGTGCCGCCGATCGATCTGTTTCCCTGGCCTGACAATTTCTAGTGAGCAGCTAAGTCTGTATAACTGACTTTGTTATCAAACCCTGCCTCTGAACCATAGAGGTTCAGAATGCTCTCGCGTTCACATTGAACCTCTACTCGATTTTATGAGGCAGCATTAGCTGCAGTTCTCAGTAGCCTGACTTGTTAAATCAAAGTACCCTCACTCCTTTAATTCCGTTACCGGCTTGGTTAGTGACCTAAATGACTGATGTGATTATTCTCGGCGGCGGCGCAGCTGGCTTAATGTGCGCACTTACTGCTGCCAGACGTGGTCGCCGGGTGTTGGTGCTGGAAAGGTCAAACAAGATTGGCAAGAAGATACTGATGTCAGGCGGCGGGCGCTGCAACTTCACGAATTACAGTATTGAGCCTGAAAATTTTCTATCAGAAAATCCATACTTTTGCATATCTGCACTCAAGCGCTATACCCAATGGGACTTCATAAAACTGGTTGAGCAACATAGCATCGACTATGAAGAGCGTAAGCAGCAACAACTGTTCTGTAAGGAATCGGCCAAACAGATTCTGGCAATGCTGCAGAGCGAGTGTGAGCAGGCGGGCGTAGAAATCTGGGTGCAGTGTGAAGTCGAAAGCGTAGCGGCTTTGCCAGCTTCTGGTGAAGCACAGAATAGCCGCTATCAATTGCAGCTTTCTCGAGTAAAAGAGGCTGCGAAGACTTGCCACACGCTTAACTGCGAATCCCTTGTCATTGCTACTGGCGCGCTGTCAATTCCGACCTTGGGCGGCAGCGGTATGGGCTATGACATAGCTCGTCAGTTCGAATTAAACCTTACAGAGCGTCGGGCAGGGCTAGTGCCCTTCATGTTCAGCGACAAGCTCAAGCTCCTCTGCGAACGGCTTGCCGGATTATCAGTCGACGTCGAAGTAAGTTGTAACGGGCAGAGCTTCAGCGAAAGCCTATTGTTCACACATCGGGGAGTAAGTGG
>CAXBLN010000103.1:0-13055 GCA_963976555.1 uncultured Gammaproteobacteria bacterium | reverse complement strand
GGGCAAATGGCTATGCCGCATCTCTGGAGAGTAGCTCTGCTGAATTTATCGCTGATGTGACCTGGCCGGGTAGCCCCGCATTCTTTACCGCAGCCAACCTAAGCGGCGACATTGCGATTAACATCGAAGATGGCCGTTTCCTGCAGCGTGCCGGCGCGGCAGGCGCATTGAAGCTGATTAGCATCCTCAATTTCGATGCGATTATGCGAAGGCTGCGATTCAGCGATGACCTGCTGCGCAGCGGTCTGGCGTACGATGAGATTACAGGCGAGTTGGCGCTAGATGATGGCCGCGTACATATTCAGGATAGGTTGGTGATCTCTGGGCCTTCCAGTTTGTATCAAATTACAGGCGACCTGAATCTAAAAGATGAAACCATTGTGGGAGAGATGTATCTGACTCTGCCGGTTAGCGAGAACATTCCCTGGCTCGGACTGTTAACGGCAAATATTCCTTTGGCGGTTGGTGCATATCTGTTCGACAGGATATTCGGGAGTCAGGTAAATAGTCTGACGAGCGCGGTCTACACCCTCGAGGGCCCCTGGGATGGATTGGAGCCAGAGTTTAAGCAGGCCTTTGGTTCGCCAAATAGCTCAGGTCAAGCTGACGAGGTGGTGCAGTAATCGAAGTGAACAGGGGGAGTTGAGGGTGATATGAAGAATAGACCGCTGAAAATCGCCGCGCTGATTCTGTTAAGTTACGCGCTGCTCGTCGTCTTGTTCGAATCGACGCTGGGATATTTTCAGCCAGAGAGTGAGAGCACACTGCAGATTATCACAGTAGGAAGCGATGGCAGTCTCAGTCCGCGTGTGGTGGCTCGCCTTGAGAGCGGCGGCCAACTCTATGTGGCGGCGAATCATTGGCCCCGTGCCTGGTACCGTGAGTCGCTCGCGAATGCATCTGTGCAGGTCGATTCCCCAATCGAGCAGGGTGCCTATACTGCGGTGCCCGTTGTTGGAGCGGAGCATGACAAGGTGAATGCGGATAACTCTTTAGGCATACTCTTTCGAATACTAACGGGCTTCCCGCCGCGTTATTTTCTGCGACTCGACCCGGCAGATTAAAGACCCTCCGCGCGCGCTCCCCGTAGAATATTTCTAATCGCGTAGTTGCCCGCGTGACAGGCATACTCGAAGAGCCTCTCGTCGACACGAGTCATAGGCATGAGAATTTCTATTCGATCCTGAAACGTGTCCGGGTCATCTATGGTGATCTGGTAGTCGAGGACACCTTCGGCTTTCGGCGTAAAGCGTTCTATCAGAAGTCGATTCTTGGCGCTGCCGTAGGCGACCTCTCTCAATCCGATGCTGGCTATGGAATCCGTAAAATTACGTGTCTCTACTACCAGTGTTCCCCCTTCGAAATACCCTCTTGAGTCACCAGACCATAGAGTAATTGCAGGGTCGACATGATCTACTTTCGTAAGTGGTACGATGCGCGCATCGAATCCCATCTCGGTGAGGATCACGACATGGTCGCGATTCTGAAATATCTGCATATTGTTGTTGTAGGGGCCGCTCATCATCGGTGGCCCGGAGTTGAAGACGAGGCAACGTTCCGAAAGCCCTCTGTCTTCGGGGCCATCGCTGCCGATGCCGCCGTGGGTATAACGTACGGGACGATCTCCCGGTATCTCCGTGACGCCGTTCGCATCGCTCAGTTGCACCCGTGTACCTGGAACAACATCGGGAATTCTGCCATCCGGTGGATAGACGATTAGAGAAGTCCTGCCATTCTCTCCAAGAGCGTCACTCTCGAACCAGAAGTTGTTAACCGCACCAACAGAGCGTGCGTTCTCAGTGTTCAATATTCGTTCGGAAACGTTCGCTTCCCGAGCATCAGCTGCTGCTGCGCTCTCCACGCGAGTCTGGAGCAGGTTTTCGAGCTCTGCTTCTTCCAGAAACTCCTGATCGCCATAGCGTTCCGGTCTCTCCAAGGGAGTTTTGTTGGAGAAATTCCAGACTCCGCGAAAATCGGGATGCCCAAAATCGGTCAATGAGGGTTTGTATTCTTGTGCGCCGATGTAGGGAGAGAGTGCTGTCAAGCTGCAGAAAATGAACAGCTGTTTGATTTTTACTATTGCTTTCATAGGGTTAAGTTTGCTCTACGGGCCGGATTTCCATCATAGTATAAATCTCCTCAAGTCGGTAGTTAAGAGAGCCTGCATCTAAATGCTGTTTCTAAAGCATCAAGTAGTCGAAGAAAACTGTAACCATTTGGCCTCTCTTGAGTCTTATTTATTACATACCTGGGGAACGACCAGAGCTATTGGGGATTGAATAATGATTCGACTAAAGGGATTAAGCAAGATGTACCGAACTGCCTATATGGAGACAGTGGCTCTCGATAACATCAATATCCATATACGCAAGGGAGAATTCGTAGCCGTTATGGGGCCGTCTGGCTGCGGGAAATCAACCTTATTAAACATTGTGGGCATGATCGATACGGCGAATGAAGGTGAGTATTTTTTCGATGGGCAGGAGATCGCCAGCCGCTCAGAGAATGAACTCGTTGGTCTGCGTAAACAAAACATTGGCTTCATCTTTCAGAATTTTAATCTTATCGACGACCTGAGCGTAGAGGAGAACGTCGATTTGCCACTGCTCTATCTAGGCTGGTCTAAAAAGGATCGTCGTGAAAAAGTGAAGCAGGCACTCGAGCTAGTTGGGCTGGAAGGGCGAGCGAAACACAAGCCTCAAGAGCTATCAGGAGGACAACAACAGCGTGTGGCCGTGGCACGTTCGGTCGTGGGCGACCCCAAGTTGATTTTAGCTGACGAGCCCACCGGAAATTTAGATACCAAGAACGGAGATGATGTGATGAATATGTTGGCGCTGCTGAAAGACAAGGGCGCTACCATTCTCATGGTTACCCATTCTCCCGAGCATGGCGCAAAAGCTGATCGCATCATATCTATGCTCGATGGCAAGGTGATCGATGGCGCAGATGAGCTTGTCGATGAGCCGCTATCGAATGTTACCGCGATGAAGCGCAACTAGAGCAGAGTTTGGGAGTAACATCATGATTGCACACTTTACCAAGATGGCTTTGAAGGCTCTGCTGCGATTCAAGCTTCACTCTATCATCAGCATGTTAAGCCTGGTTTTTGGTTTCCTCTGTTTTATTTCTGCCGTGCTGCTGTCTAACTATACCCAGAGCTTCGACCAGCATTTCCCTAATGCTGGCAAGATTTACAACGTTATTATGCGCAACAGTGGTTCCGGCGGGCCCGATAAGTTTCCCATCATCAATGAGCCGGCATCGCGCTATCTGCGCACCTATTTTCCCGAAATACCGAACATAGTCAGAGCGAGCACCGGCGGCGGTAGCAACGATGTGCTTGTGGACGGGCGGGCGCTAACCTTATTTACCCGCTACGTGGAGCCACGCTTCTTCGATATATTTCCTATACCTACGCAACATGGGCTGGCAACCGGCGCGGAGCTGCCGCCGAATTCGGCTCTCATGACCCAGGAGGCGGCGCTTCGCGTCTTCGGGCGCACGGATGTGGTTGGCGAGAGACTGCTGCTGAATAATCGCACCGACATTGTTATCGCCGGTGTGACGGCGAAGCAGGAGTATCCCTCTCATCTGCAGTCTTCGATTCCGCTGTTTCAAACCGACATCTTCGTGCCGATGGAGATTTCCGATAGTGTCAGGCGAGAGCGACGATTAGCGGCCGGTGCAGACCCGAACGCCGATAACTGGGGAAATCAGTCGGACTATGTGTACATCGAATTTCCCGAAGAGGCGAATGTTGATGTGGCTGGATTCAACCAGCGGCTCGATGAGTTCGTGAAGGCGACTCTGCCCGCTGAGCGCTCGGAGTTCATGAGCTACGAGCTTCAGCCTATCAATGCGCTTGTTACTTCCCAGATTGCCTTCGTTACAGGTGGATTCGATATAACAGACATCCTGGTAGTAGCTGGGGCATTGGTGCTATTAATCGGCTGCCTGAATTATTCCAATCTTGTCATCGCGCAGTTGTCGCTGCGCAGTCAGGAGATAGGGGTGCAGAAGATTCTCGGAGCGAAACGAGGCCTTTTGGTTGCGCAGTACTGTTTCGAAAGTTTCTTGTTCGTCATGTTGGCATTATCTCTGACGCTGATTCTATTTGCTGTTGTACTGCTGCGCATGCAGGCCTCCGGCGCAGTCGGAGTTTCTGCCGAGATGCTATTCGACGCCAACCTGTGGCTGGCATTGCTCATTGTGATAGGGGTAATTGTTGCCATAGCCGGTGGTTATCCGGCGCTGCGTACTGCGATGGTGCCACTCGTGTCAATGCTGCGACCGAAAGGATCTAGCGGTTATTCAAGTCGTCTGCGTTCTTTAATGGTAGGTGTGCAGTTCTTCATATCAGGCACGCTGATGATACTCGCGGTAATCATGTTCTCGCAGAACAGTGCAATGACGCAGCAGCTAGATGGCGACGTTGCAGATCCCAAAATTGTCGTTACGACGCCGGTTGATACCTATACGGCGGATCCGGAATTGCTGGCTACTGAGCTAAAGCAGCACCCTGGCATTCTCTCGGTGACGCAGGTGGACATACAGCCCTGGGAAATCAGCATGTCCACCGTAAGCATGGCTAGAACCGCAGACCTCAATGAAGTAACGGTCGAGTTGAGTAATCAGAATGTGGGCTATGAATTTACCCAGTCTATGGACGTACCTCTATTAGCAGGTCGTGATTTTTCGCGCGAGCGTAGCAGCGATTTGTTTCCTCCCAATTCCGAGCTAACTACCACCAGCGGACCCTATGCGTTACTAATTAACGATGCTGCCGCTCTCAGCCTGGGCTGGGAAAACGCCGCTGAGGCCATAGGTCAGTCTGTCTATCGTCATCTCGAACCACCCTCAGTTGAGACTCCGATTGCCGTAGAGATGACCATCGTTGGCGGTGTGGGTGATCAGAAGTTCAGGTTCATAAATTTCGAAAGCTTCGGTGTAAGCGGGGGTGTCTATACGCTGAGGCCGAATAGCGCGAACTATATGATCATCAAGATAGCGAAGGACAACGTAAGTGAATCTCTGCGTCATATCGACGATACCTGGAACAGGCTAATGCCGACGATTCCATTGAAGAGAGAGTTTGTCGATAATCTATTCTATGAGGCCTACAATTTATTCCTCGGCATCAGTGCTTCAATTGGGGCGCTATCTATATTCGGATTCTTTATAGCCAGCATAGGGTTGTTAGGAAATGCAACGTTCATAACCAATATACGCAGGAAGGAAGTGGGTATTAGAAAGGTAATGGGGGCAAGCAGTGGCACACTGTTACGCATGTTGCTGTTGGATTTCGCTAAGCCCATCATGATTGCCAATGCTTTCGCCTGGCCCGTTGGCTATGTTATTGGTAACGGCTACACGAGCCTTTTCGCTGCGCAATCAGATGTCACCGTACTGCCTTTCCTTATCAGCTTCTGCCTGTCTGTGCTTATCGCCGTGGCGGCAGTAATTTCTCAGTCCTGGAAGAGTGCGCATGTTCGGCCGGCCATGGTGCTGCGCTACGAGTAGAGTATTCTGCAATCGCAAACCGGTAACAACTGAGCTAGATAAGGTTATACTTTACAACTATGGCAATGGATCGCGTTTTAGAACGGAAGAAGATGCCCGCGTGGAAGTGGGGGCTACTCTCTGTCTTACTGTTAATTGCCTGCTGGTTTGCCTACAGAATGCTGGTAGATGCCTCTATACGGACGTATCGTGTTCCCGCAGATCAACTGATAATTTCGCGTGTTGAATTTGGCGCCTTCGAAGATGCAATTCCCATACGCGGTTCGATCCAGCCTTTTAATAGCGTATTTCTGGATGCCGTGAATGGTGGAGCGGTAGAAGAGGTCTTTGTAGAGGAGGGGAGTATCGTCGAGGCTGGGCAGGCTCTGCTGCAATTGAGCAATACCAATCTTCGCTTGAGCGCGGCGCAGAACGACACGAACATAACCGAACAACTCAATCTGCTGAACAATATTACCGATGGCTTCGAGACGACGAAACTTAGTACGGAGCGGCAGATCATCGATACGGAATATAGACTAATCGTGTTAGAGCGGCAGAAGGCTCGTCACGAACAGTTAGCTGAAGATGGGCTGGTTTCTGAGGAGCAGTATGACGTTATCGCCGATGAGCTGGTATATCAGAAAAAGGTCTTGGCAAATCACCGAGCTCGGCAAGAGATCGAGAACAGAATCCGCAGGACGCGGCTGATTCAAATCGAAACCCAGGTAGAGAAATTGGAAGAGAACCTGCAGGTTTCCCAGAGTAGTTTCGAAAGTCTGCTTGTGCGGGCCCCTATCGCCGGGCAGTTGACGTCTCTACCTGTGGAGATAGGCGAGAGTAAGCAGGCAGGGCAACGGCTTGGTCAGATTGATGTGATTGATCAGTTCAAGGTTGTTGCCCAGATCGATGAGTTCTATGTTTCCCGGGTGTTTGCGGGCCAGACCGCTTCGTTTCAGCTGGCGGGGCAGGAATACTCGGCGCGGCTGCTTAAAGTCTATCCGGAGATCACTGAAGGTACCTTCGAGGTCGATCTTGTTTTCGATGGACAAACTCCAGACGCCATTCGACGCGGACAGAGTTTGCAGATGGAATTGACTCTCGGTAGCTCAGTCGAGTCACTATTGCTGCCAATCGGAGGTTTTGTACAGGATACCGGAGGCAATTGGGTGTTCGTAGTCGATGCCGATGGCAGTTACGCGACACGCCGCGATATTCAAGCTGGTCGTCGCAACAATCGCTATCTGGAAGTGATCGAGGGATTGCAGCAAGGTGATAGGGTTATCACTTCCAGTTATAGGCAGATGGATGATATGGAGCGAGTTCAGCTCACCCAGTAAGCACAGCGAGCATCGCAGAGCTTGCTGTCTCCGCTTTAACCAACGATTTTCCGAGAATCTCTTTCTTGCTTGCCCCATCCCGCGATGATCTATTAAGATGCGCCGGTGTCCACACGTCTCAGTGACACTACTACTAGAGGTTTACCATTAACAAAAGTATTCTCAGCAATCTAATTGCCACCGCCTTAGTCCTAGGCGGCATATTAGTGGAATGGCCCTATCAAACCTATGTATTAAACACCGGCCTGTTTGCGCTTTCCGGGGGCATTACAAATTGGCTGGCGGTGCACATGCTGTTTGAACGGGTTCCCGGCATCTATGGCTCGGGCGTCATCCCGCTACGCTTTGAAGAATTCAAGGTCGGCATTCGACAGCTGATCATGGAGCAGTTTTTCCACAAGGCTGATCTCGAAGAGTTCTTCCATGGCGCCGGCGATATCTCCGAGAAGATGGCGGGTCAGTTGCAATTGGCGATCGACAAGCTGGACTTGGACTCAGCTTTCGAGTCATTGCTCGATGTGATAATGAGCTCCTCGTTTGGTGGCATGGTAGGAATGTTAGGTGGAAGAGAGGCGCTAAATGCACTCAAAGCCCCATTCGTTGATAAGATGCGCGATTTTTTTGCGGAGCAGCTTGCCGATGGCAGTTTTCAACAGCAGATTCAAGCAGCATTAAGTAGTGCTATGGATGATGAGGCTATTCGTAACAAGCTGGAATTCATGATAGATGATCGGTTGAACCAGATGACTCCTAAAATGGTCAAAGAAATAATCCAGCAGATGATACGCAAACACCTAGGCTGGCTGGTAGTCTGGGGCTGCGTTTTTGGTGGGCTGATTGGCCTGCTCGTAACTGTATTTAGTGCCAACTAGCGTTTTCGTGACGCGTCGTAGCATTTTGTTACTAGAATCCCCATTCAATTTTTAACCCTGAGCAGCCCTCCTTTGAATTTGCGCTGCAAGTCCCCTGATATGACCGAACTTCTCCAGAGACCGGGCGTTCTGAGGATCGGGTAAGCGCCCCAATTCTGCGCATTCGATTCCATAATTAGAAATCTCAAGTAATTCGCGGGTAAAAGCGGGAAATTTTCATACGCAATTAGTGCCAATGGGAAAATCGCTGTACTACAATGTCGCGCTTCCAATATGGGATAGAGCGACCGCGCAGACTGTGAACGTTTGCTGCGCAAATGCTCTTGAGCTAGTAAATTTAATAGGATTGAGTAAATAATATGGCCCGACCAGTCGAATTCGATGAAACCAAGGTACTAACTAATGCAATGGAGCAATTCTGGCGCGAGGGCTACGAGGCTAGCTCCGTACAAAAGTTGCTGGATTGCACAGGCATTAACCGCGGAACTCTCTATAACTCCTTTGGCGATAAGGACACTTTTTTCAAATCTTGCGTCGATCAATACGACAAGGTGTTGGATACCCAGATATCCGCGAGCCTGAAGAACCCAAAATTGGGCCCTTGGGACGCAATCGAAGCCTTCTTCGATGAAGCTGTACTCAATGTCACCAACAAACACCGAAGTATGGGCTGCCTGCTGGTCAATTCTGTCTGTGAGAGCATTAATTACGATAAGGAGATGCGAAAGGTTGTACGCAGCTCCCTGGCCGTCATCCGCAAAGCCATCTTGGCGCGAGTGAAAGAGGCTCATAAGGGCCGCAAGGTGAAAAAGGGCGTGAGCGTAGAATTCGCGGCCGATGTGTTGATGAACAACCTCTATGGCGTAAGAGTGAATAGCCGCGACGGCAAGACACCGAAGCAGCTGAAAGAGCTGGTGAAATTCACGATAGCTTCTTTGAGCAAGTAATGGCGTTCGCGAACTGCGGTAAGTAGAGATTTTAAGTATTTAAAATCAATTGCTTAGCTTATTTTTCGGCGATCTCGAAGGCGCAGAACAGGAAAAGGGAGGCTGCGGCCTCCCTTTCTTTTGCGCGCAGGAAAGTGCCCTGCCAAAGTCTTGAAATCGGCCTTTTAATTCTGCGGAAAGGGTTGCTATACTCCTAAGCTTGATTCGCTGTTTATTGGGGAATCGGACCAGCATTGATGTGCAGGCTCAAGTATTGAAAGCCAAGCAGTCAGGACACTAGTAGTTAGGACAAAATAATGAAAAAAATAGCCGGAAAGCGGAAGAGTGACGATACTAAGATTGACCTTACGCCCATGTTGGACGTGGTTTTCATCTTGTTAATCTTCTTTGTAGTAACAGCGACATTCCTCTCCGAGACTTCTGTGAGTGCCGCCAGTAGCGACAACAACAACTCCGACCAGCCGCCGCCTGACGACGAGAAGAAGAACATTCTGTTCGAGATTGGCGCGAATAACGAGATTGTCCTTAACGGCAATCCTCGCCCTATACTGCCCAACTTCGTACGATCCAATATCGACCAGCTAAAAGCTGAGAATCCGGCAGCTTCAGTAATCATTCAGCCGAATAACGCATCCAGTGTGGCCACCCTGGTAATGATCATGGATGCTGCCCGACAGGCTGGCATGGCGAATATCTCTATTGTCGAGCCCTAAGGACAAGGACTAGCGCCTATCGTGCTGCGGGCTCAGGCTGCAGCGCCCAGCAAGAGCAAAGCAAACGCACTATCGCTTACGATGGTGCGTTTTTCGTTTCAGGCTAGGCACTTGTTGTTTTTACTCTACCCATTTAAATCAAATCGAGCTCACTGCCATCATGAAAAACCGCTGGAAAGAATCCGAAGCCTCTGAGTTCGCTAGCCGAGATAAAAAGCTCGGCCTGCGAGTGTACTCCTCACAGCTATTGGGGCAGGACGCGGACCTGGTGCTACACGGAGGCGGGAACACCTCTGTAAAAGGAGAGCTGGAGAATGTTTTCGGCGATATCGAGCCTGTTCTATTTGTGAAGGGCTCTGGGTGGGACCTGCGTACGATTGAAGCTGCAGGATTTCCGGCGGTGAAGATTGAGCACCTGGCGCGGCTGGGAACGCTGAATACCCTGAGCGATACCGAGATGATGCGTCAACTACGCCTGGCATTGTTAGATCCGGGCGCACCGACGCCGTCGGTCGAGGCCATCCTGCACGCACTCATTCCCCATAAATACGTAGATCACAGTCATGCCGATGCAGTTGTCGCGATCAGTAATAGTCCCGATGGCGAGGCGATGTTGGGACAAATATATGGGACCCAGGTGTTGATTCTGCCGTATATGATGCCTGGTTTCATCTTGGCGAAACAGGTGGCCGAGGCCACAGCAGGTGTAGATTGGGACTCGTTGCGAGGCATCGTGCTGCTGCACCACGGCATCTTCACCTTCGATGAAGACCCTGAGGCCAGCTACAGCACGATGATCGACCTGGTTAGCAAGGCGGAAAGGTTTTTGGAAGAAAAGACATCTGGCGCGGGAGAAGTGAGCGCCAGCTATGAGCCGAATCAAGATGATTGTCTGCAGCTCAGCAGTTTACGAAGAGCGGCGGCAGATATGATGGGTAGGGCCGTGCTGACGAGGCTCGATACTTCCGAGCAGGCCGCCGGCTTTGCGACGCTCGAGAATTGTCAGGATTTGGCGACGAGAGGTCCACTGACGCCCGATCATACGATTCATACCAAGGCCTTCGCCGCAATCTTCGACGAAGACCCGCATCTCGGCCTGCAAGAGTTTGCGGTGGCCTACCGCGACTACTTCGCGAAGCACAGCGATGCATCGCATCAGTGTTTGGATTGTATGCCGCGCTATGGTGTCTGGAGGAATAAGGGCATGGTCTATCTCGCTGCTAATCGCAAGCGTCTGGGCATCGTGCAAGACATTTCGCAGCACACGATCAAGTCTATTCAACAGGCGGAGCATCTCGGCGGCTGGCAGGCGCTGCCACGGCAAGATCTCTTCGATGTGGAATACTGGGAGCTAGAACAGGCGAAGCTGAAATCTTCGGCAAAGCTGCCCGAATTCGAAGGGAAGGTTGCGGTGGTCAGTGGGGCGGCTTCGGGAATTGGTAGAGCCTGCGTCCAGCAATTCGTGGGAAAGGGCGCGGTAGTGCTAGCGCTCGATATAGCAGATGGCCTGGACGACATTTTCGACAGTGATGCAGTGCTTGCCCTGCGCTGCGACGTTACCGATGCTGGAGCTATCGAGTCTGCTCTGAGGCAGTTGGTGCTCGCTTATGGCGGTATAGATATCGTAGTCAGCAATGCCGGTAGCTTTCCTGCGAGCCAATCAATAGAGGAGATGGATGACGAAGCCTGGGAGTCATCGCAGCAGCTGAATCTAACATCACACATGAAGCTATTGCGGGCCAGCGTACCATTTCTAAAGAATGGCATTGATCCGGCAGTCGTCTTCGTCGCGTCCAAGAATGTGCCGGCACCGGGGCCGGGCGCCGCTGCTTATTCGGTGGCCAAGGCTGGTCTGACCCAGATGGCGCGGGTTTCAGCGCTGGAATTGGGTGAGGCGGGCATCCGAGTCAACGTGCTACATCCGAACGCAGTGTATGATACAGCTATCTGGACCGACGAAGTCCTCGCCAGTCGAGCCGAACACTACGGTCTCTCCGTCGATCAGTATAAGAAGGCGAATGTACTGCACACGGAGGTGGCCTCGACAGATGTAGCCAGAGCTGTTTTGCTATTTGCCGGAGAATCGCTCGCGAAGACCACGGGTGCGCAGTTACCAATCGACGGCGGCAACGAGCGCGTAATTTAAGGAGCTACCAGTTTGAATGTAAATGGTCAGCACTATCAGAGCATCTGGTTCGATGAGACGGACAACTGTGTAAAAATCATCGATCAGACTCGTCTGCCTCATCGTTTCGAGATCGTCACCCTAACTTCGCTGCATGACGCCTGTTATGCAATAGAGTCTATGCAGGTGCGAGGCGCGCCGCTTATCGGAGTAACAGCAGCTTACGGAGTGTATCTCGCGTTATTGGAAGATCCCCATCAACTCGCCGTCGCGATGGATAAGTTGGCTGCTACTCGACCCACAGCTGTAAATCTGCAATGGGGTCTCGATAGAGTCAATACGGCGCTGCGCCACACCGTTGTTGAGAAGCGAATTGAAGTCGCACTTGAGCAGGCTCGGGCAATGGAGGCTGAGGACAGTAATATATGCGCACAGATCGGCGAGCAGGGTGCACAGCTATTACAAACTCTCTGGGATGCAAAGAACGATAAAACCGGACCCCTAAATGTGCTAACACACTGCAACGCGGGTGCCTTGGCAACTGTAGACTGGGGAACGGCGCTTTCCGTAATCTATAAGACTGCGGCGGCAGGAGTGCCACTGCACGTTTGGGTTGATGAGACACGTCCCCGCAATCAGGGCGCATCGCTCACCTGTTGGGAGCTTGCGCAACAGGGCATAGCGCACACCCTGATTGTCGATAACGCCGGAGGGCATCTAATGCAGCAAGGGATGGTTGACTGCTGCGTCGTGGGAAGTGACAGGACTACAATCACCGGCGACGTCTGCAATAAGATTGGTACCTATCTGAAGGCTCTGGCCGCCTTCGATAACGATGTGCCCTTCTTCGTCGCGCTGCCTGTCTCGAGCATCGACTTCTCGCTGACTGACGGGCGCACAGAGATTCCCATCGAGGAGCGGGATGCCGAAGAGGTGAGTCACTTAAGTGGAGTCGACCCGAGTGGCCAACTAAGCAGAATCAGACTCTGTCCGGAGGGTACGAATGTGAGCAATTTTGCCTTCGATGTGACTCCCGCGCGCCTGGTCAGCAAAATCATTACAGAGAAGGGTGTTGTCGACGCCGAGCAGTCGCAGCTACAACGCCTTCGCTAACAGCTCCTAGCCCGGAGGCCAGTCCAATGCGCGGCCACCGAGGATGTGCAGATGCAGGTGAAACACGGTCTGACCGCCATCGCTACCGGTATTGATCACATAGCGAAATCCATCTTCACTAAGGCCTTGATCTTCAGCGATCTGATTGGCCTTCAGCAGCAGTTTACCAAGCAAGGCCTGATCTTCTTCGTTGGCCGAGCTCACATAGCTTAAGTGTTTCTTGGGGATAATTAGAATATGTGTAGGTGCAGCGGGGCTGATGTCATGAAAGGCATATACGTCATCGTCGGAATAAACCTTGTTAGAGGGTATTTCCCCTGCGATAATTTTGCAGAACAAGCAATCATCCGCCATACAGTGCTCCGATCATTCAGCTGTGATTAATACGGTCGAGTCATACTATAGCATGGGAGAAATTTTGACTATTCAGCTTCGGCGATCAG
>CAXBLN010000102.1:0-13224 GCA_963976555.1 uncultured Gammaproteobacteria bacterium | reverse complement strand
CGGTGAAGTCCCCTCCCCCACGCAGCCCTTTCCGACGAAGCCAGCACCGTTCGATCGTCAGGGAGCGACCGTGGACAACCTGATCGATTTCACGCCAGAACTGCGGGCTGAAGCCTTGGAAATATTCAATAACTTCGTGACCGGCCCCTTGTTCACGCCACCATCGATTCGCAGTGATGATACCAACGGTACTCAGGGCACTATCCAACTACCCGGCTCCCAGGGTGGCGCAGACGTGCAGGGCGCTGCCTTCGATCCCGAAACCGGATACTTGTACATTCCTTCAATTACCTCTGCCTTCGTCGCCGACATAGTTCCAGGCGACCCTGAGGTGACCAACCTTAGTTACGTTAAAGGCGCCCGGCGCTGGATAGCAGGCCCACGCGGCCTACCACTGTTCAAGCCGCCTTACGGCCGCATTACAGCCATAGATATGAACACGGGCGAACATGTGTGGATGGTGCCAAACGGTATGGGTCCAACCGATCACCCGGACCTGGTCGATCTAGACCTTGGCCCACTGGGCTTACCTGGACGACCATCGCCACTCCTCACCAAGACTCTGCTATTCCTCGGCGAAGGGCTCACTAACCAACGTCCCGGCGGGCGCATTCCTGCCGACATGCCGGTAGAAATCGCCACGAACAGTGGCGGCCCAATGTTTAGAGCTTATGACAAGGAGTCAGGTGAAATTGTTTGGGAAATAGAACTAGAGGCCGGTACGTCAGGCCCGCCTATCAGCTACCTGCACGAGGGAGAGCAATATGTACTCGTGGCGATTGGCGATAGAGAATACAGTCCCGAGTTAGTTGCCTTTAAGCTGCCATAGCCACATAGGCAGTGCAATGCTGGCGCCCTGCGCGCCAGCTGCTTAAATTTCTATTGGGTCTAATCTTACAGACGGGGCGTTCGTGACGTTCTACTTTGTGCACTCGTAGACAAAAGCTGGCGGCATGTTTCGAAAGGTGAAATCCAGTTTCACTTTTTTGAATATCGGTTTGAGTTCGGCGTAATTACTGAGGCTGTATTGGTATTGCAAGAAGCGTCCTCCATCACGCAGGTTCGACCTAACCGACTCGAGTATATTCTTCACAACAGCATTATCGATGAGAGCCAAAGGCAGGCTGGAAACGATGTGATCGACCTCGACAATAGCCAATTCATCGAGAACCGTTCGAATAGATGAGGCGCAGGCATTAACAACTTTTAGTCGAGAATCTTTAATCACAGTTAGCTGTTCGACGAAGTCACTATTTACCTCGAAGCAGATAAGCACGCATTCGGGGTGCATGCGTTCCAGAATAGCACGAGTCACGCAGCCTGTACCGGGGCCTAGTTCGACAATGCAGCGTGCAGACTCGAAGTCTATTGGTGCGAGCAGCGCCTTAATCAGAACCCTGGAGCTAGGCGTGATAGTCCCGGAAGTCTTGAAACTCTTTATCAGATTCAGCGAATCACTAAACTTCAATTTTGCATTCATATTCTAAGCCACTGGCCTATTTCCGCCCCAAGAAAAACGTATGCCGCCACAAGGGGAAACTCGCCTATTAAGAGTGCTGTCAGCATCTTCTTCAACGGCATCTTGGCTATGCCTGCTACATAACAAACAGCATCGGTAGGTACTAAAGGAAAGAAAGACCAAACTACTACAAACCAAAATGCTCTATCGTGCTGCATCTTTCGCTTTAGACTGGCGATTTTTTCTGGGTATTTCTCTTCCAGCAACCTATCGTAGCCACCGAAAGAGGGGAAACTGTATACTAGGAACGCTCCAACCACAACTCCCGCGAGAGATACCACAAATACCAATATCGGCCACTGTGGGAAGGATATAGCCCCTGCCAGCACGAACGGTGTACAGGGGATCAACAGAATCGAGCGAGTCAGCGACATGAAAACATAGGCAAGCAAAGCCATCGCACCCATTTGATTCAGCAATTCGGAAATAGATTCACGAGTCAGCATCTCCGGATAGATCACGATTAGCGCCAGAATCACGGCCACTATGGCGATCCAGATAGTGTTGAGATGTTTGATCATAGTTAATATAAGTTAATATAGTTAATCCGGTCGCGGCGGATTTATGGGTCGGGTATTCTATCCGAGAATTGACAAGATAGCGTAAACATCAAGCACCGCAATGTAATAACCCTCTACTATTCTAGGCCCGCATACAGTATCGGCAACGCATCGAAGCAGTCCAGTGCCTGTAAAATCTACACTGTGCTCCTTAGGGAATAGACTATGATATCGGGACTGCCGCCAGTCTGAACAAAGCGCCCCCTGGATGCAAGATACGCTAGACAGAGAACCGCTGATTTGGCACTGGCCCTTCCCGAGGTTAAGTTAAACCGGCAGCAACTTTATCTACACAGATGACATAGTTTCACGCCCTGCCTTTCTAGGCTAAGATACTGCAATGCTCCAACATCGCTTCCTGGATTCTGTTGCCAAGAATCCCGACAAGATATCCTTCATCGACCGCAGCACCGGGCGCAATATTAGCTATTCTCAGGCCCTTCTCGCCTCGCTCATACTCGCGCGCCGGTTCAAGAAACTAGAACGAGGTCGCATAGGCGTGATGCTACCAACGTCCTCGGCAGGGGGACTCGCAGTGATCGGGGCGCTAATGGCAGGCCTCACGCCGGTGATGATCAACTACTCAACCGGAGCCGAAAAGAACTGCCTCTACGCGCAAGATACCTGCGATTTTCAGGTCATCATTACCACCAGGGCGCTACTTGAAAAGACTGGCTGCAAGCAACTCCCCGATATGGTTTTTATCGAGGACCTACTTGGCTCACTCGGGTCTGTTGAGAAGGCACTCGCGGCCGTCAAGTCCAAACTACCCCAACCACTCCTGAAACGATTGGTTGGGAAGTCGAACCTCGATGCTCCGGCGGTGATTCTATTTACCAGCGGCAGCGAGAAGGAACCGAAAGTCGTGCAGCTAACACAGCGCAATATACTTTCCAATATCGATTCCTTCTCAGAGATGATGGACATCTACGGGATGGACAACTTGCTCGCTGTTCTACCCTACTTTCACGTGTTTGGCCTAACAATTAACCTTTGGACTCCGATGTGTCTTGGCATGACTACTATCACCTATGCCAACCCGCTGGAGTTTAAGACCGTCGCGAAAATTATTCGTGAGAACAAGCCGGAACTTCTGGTAGGGACTCCTCTATTCCTTGAAGGCTATGTCAAACAATCGAAACCGGGAGACTTCGCCAGCATCAAGCTAGTGGTCTCCGGTGCAGATAAGTGCCCTGAGCACCTGCGTACGCTATTTCGCGAAAAGCATGGCATCGAGATCATCGAGGGCTATGGCACCACCGAAACCTCACCCGTGATCTCCGCCAACCCGAGAGATAGAAACAAGCCCGGCAGTATCGGCGTTCCCATTCCCGGTACTCAGATAAAAATAGAGAATCTGGACAACGGTACAGCCTGTCCGACCGGCGAGACGGGCAAGATCCTTGTCAAGGGTGAGGGAGTCATGCAGGGCTACCTGAACGATGTGGAGGAAACCTCCCTCAGAATCAAATCGGGCTGGTACGACACGGGCGACCTGGGTTATCTGGATGAAGATGGGTTTCTATGGCACAAGGGCCGTCTGAAACGTTTCGTGAAGATCGGTGGCGAGATGGTTTCTCTGGTGATGGTAGAGGAGACGATGAACGAATTAACGCCACTCGAAGTAGAATGCTGTGCCGTTGAACTACCCGATGCCAAGCGAGGCTCAAGAATAGTAGCAGTAACGAACACCGAGGTTGATCAGCAGGAGCTCAGCAAGCGCCTCGGCAAGACTCTGCCCAACCTTGCGCTACCCAAGAAATATGTACTCGTTCCCGAGTTTCCTCGGATGGGTAGCGGCAAGACAGATTTTCGTACTCTCACCGAGATCGTGCGTGCGATAGACGATATTACCTAGCGAACTACTTGCATCACTGTGGATATGAGTCCCGCCAACACCAACAGCACCGTAGGTATCCAACCGATGATGAATCCCGCGCCACGTTTCGCAGGATCGGACACGTAGGAGACGAAGTACATGATTCGACCCACGAGGAAGAAAGCACCTAAGCCCGCGGCATAGGTTGGATTGCCGAAGTAGGCGAAGATCAGAATCGCAGGAATGAAGACTATTAATTGTTCCAGCGTGTTGATGTGTACGCGATAGTAACGATCAAATACCTCATGCCCGCTAATAGCTGGCGCTTTGATATCGTATTTTCCTCTAGCCATGCCGACCTTGAAGCTGAAGAATTGATACTCCACGAGTGCCAATAAGATTACCAGTGCGACTAATTCCATAACTCTTCCCCTGCGCTGTTAGTCAGCGCCTAATTTTTCGTTTTGATTACCGTTTAATTCTGTATTGATCATGCGACTCAAATATTCTACCGAATCCGTTCCTCGAATTGCCTCGAACTTGATATCTGGATGCAGCTCTCTCATTCTACCGTTCAATAATCCGTGAGCAGAATAGATCAGAGTATCCAGAATTATATTGTCGGTATCGCAGCCCTTCGCCAATTCGATCAGGCGGTCATAGCCAACGAGAAAGTTTTCGGTGTGACGCCGACGTATCTCAGTGCCGTAGAACAAGTCCGCATATTCCACTCCGTCGGTGCCCGCCATGGTCAGGAACAACCTTGAAAATACTTCCGAGTCGCCTCCCGCAAATTGTTTCCATACTTCTGCCAGATCTTCAGCGCTATAGTTACTATTGCCGACCGGTCCCTGTGATGAGATGAATAGCAAACCCGAGATCGAACCCAGCTGCCTGCGCGTACTGGTCGCTATTTTGAAGAAGGTCTCCTGCCGCGCATTCATCTCGGTAGCCGCGATGGCCTGAGTCTGCTTCTCCGAGTTTAGGTTGTTGCGCCGAAGTTCCTCATTGTTCTCCGCCAGCACCGACTGCTGAATGAACAATCCAATTACCAACCAGAGGAAGGCGAGGAAGGCGAAGGCACCTTCGAGGAAGGTACCCATTTCCTCTATGGGTAGATCGAGAAAGGAGCCCCATCCGACGTTTCGAGCGATATAGACGAGCAGAAAGCAGAACCAGAAGAAGGTCAGGCTTAGCCCAAACCAGATGCGCCAGTCTTTCGGGATATACGATCGTTCTTTTCGGGATTCTTCCATGATTTTACAGATAGGGGAGATTGATGAGGCCATAGAGTAATGGGCTGAGTAGTAGGGGTCAAACTTTTCCTCTGCACAGCCTGGTTTGCAAATGCGCCGACTCTAATTAATTCATAGCTAGCCAATAGACGTATCTCTCCACCGGCAGCCATGATATGACTCAGTTCGCTGATCGGCTTGGGGCATCGACAGCAAAGTGCTCTATAAGGTTGTCACGTATCAGTTCGGACTCTTCCCAAAGCACGAAGTGCCCGAGCTCCTCGCGATCCAGAAAACGGACGTCGGAGTTTACCAACACTCTCCGTAAAAACAGGGCATTGTCAGGGTGCACCAACTTGTCTTTACGGCCCTGCACTATGAGAACCGGCATGGATAGAGTCTGCCAGCTTGGCAGCATGTCTTCGAGTTGGGGCCGCAGTGGCATGATCTCGGCGTTCGCCCCCTTCAGACTGGCGCCCAGCAGAAATCGTGGCAACACCACGGCGAAACGATTGTACCAGCGAGGTCCACTAAGTTGGGGATCTCCCGAAGTCGCAACGAAGGCCAGACCCGTTACCTGCTCTGGATAGTTCATCGCAGTGCGAGCGATCACCGGACCGCCATAGGAATGCCCCATCAGGATGGCACCCTGGCCAGAGCGATCCATCTCCAGTAGCGGCTTCAGCGCCAAGGCCTGTTCGTCCAGGGAGGGAACTTTAGCGTCCTCATCGCTTCTCCAACCGGGTCTGGTTACCGAGATCATATGAAAAGTGTCGCGCATTACGGGATCGTTCAGGTAGCTTCTAAAAGCGCTATAAGAGCCAGGTGTCCCATGTACGAAGACGATGAGTCGTTTTGCGCTGTTCGATTCACTCGCCGCATTAATTTCCACATAGTCTATCGGGCCCAGTCTTTTTACTTCCAAACCGCTAAAGGCAGCGCCCATTGCGCCGCCCTGCGCGATAGACAGAGTAGGCAGGCAGAGAATGCTGACGCAGATAATAGCGAGGAGAGCCCGTAGGCTTGTACAACACACACTATAAGACAGGCTCTGGAGTCGCTGCATAGTAAACTTCTCTCTATCATGCTGCTGTAGTCAGCTGTATTGCAGCAGAATGCCGCGAAATGATCAACTCGCCACATAATCCGCCTATCACGCCGTTTAGGCATGAAATCCGGTAGACATGGCGTATAATCTTTCTAGTTTCAGACACCGTATCGAGTTCTCAGCCCTCCAGCATGGCCTCGATTCTGGGCGAATACCGCCTGAATATCTCTGTTAGCCGGATTAGGATTATGACTAAGAAGAAGCAATCGAATTTCGATTTTGAACAAGCTCTGGAAGATCTAGAGGAGCTGGTGACTTCCATGGAAGATGGAGAACTGAGCCTGGAGGAATCATTACAAGCCTTCGAGAAGGGGATTAAATTGACCCGCGAATGCCAGATGGCCCTGAAGAAGGCCGAGCAGAAAGTACAAGTATTGCTCAATGAGAACGGCGATACGCAAGCGCTTGAGCTCGATAGCGTAGAAGAATAGCCAAACCTAATGAGCACATCGAACAACAAGCTTCTAGATGAATTCCTGGAGCAATGTCAGCAGCGTGTCGATAGACGCCTCAGTGACAAGCTCAACGCTAATATTTATAGCTACACCCTGAAGGAGGCCATGCAATATGCCTGCCTCGGGGGCGGTAAGCGTATTCGCCCGGTGTTGACCTACGGCAGCGCCCTCGCAGTGGGAGGGGACCTGGAAGCAGCAGACAATGCAGCCGCGGCCGTCGAGCTGATTCACAGCTATTCTCTGGTGCACGACGATCTACCGGCGATGGACGACGATGACCTGCGCCGGGGTCAGCCCACCGTGCACAGGGCATTCGACGAGGCCACAGCAATTTTAGTAGGTGACGCACTGCAGTCTCTGGCATTTCAGATCCTCAGCGCGGACGTCGACACCATGGGTGCAAGCAAGCGCCTCGCCATGGTGCAGATATTAAGTCAGGCCGCTGGAGCGACAGGCATGGTCGGCGGCCAGAGCCTGGACTTCGAGGCCGTAGGCGAGACGCTTACACTCGCGCAACTAGAGCAGATGCACAAGCTCAAGACTGGAGCGTTAATACGCTGCGCCGTGTTACTCGGCGGGATGAGCTGCGAATCGACGAGCGATGCACAGATGCTAGAGCTGGCGGCGTATGCGGACAACATAGGTCTCGCCTTTCAGGTTCAGGACGATATTCTCGACGTGACCGGCGATACCTCGCAACTAGGCAAGCCGCAGGGTTCGGACAGCGCGAAGAACAAGCCCACCTATGTAACACTGCTGGGCATCGATGCCGCGAGGGATCTCGCTGAGTCACTGTCAGGCAAGGCAGTCAATGCTCTCAGGGGATTTCCCAGTAGTGCGGACCGACTGCGAGATCTTGCCTCTTACCTGGTAAGCAGATTGCACTGAGATGGGTATAATTGACGATTCAGTGGTAGTGCTTTAACTTACGCCCGTTTCCGCCTGTACAGCTCATCAATGGCTGAAATGGCGCACCTGGAGTCGACATACAACTATGCTTAACGAAATACCCCTGTCTAGGCCCGAGACGCCACTGCTGGACGGGATAGACAAACCCTCTGACCTGAAACTGCTGGAGCTGGAACAACTGCCGCAGCTGGCCGAGGAGCTGCGTGCGTTTCTCCTCTACTCCGTGGGTCAGACCGGCGGGCATTTCGGTGCCGGGCTTGGGGTTGTCGAACTCACCATCGCCCTTCACTATGTTTTTGAGGCTCCTGTCGACAAGCTCGTCTGGGATGTGGGCCATCAAGCCTACCCTCACAAGATTCTCACCGGCCGCAGAGACCAGATGCTGACAATGCGGCAGGCTGGCGGCCTAGCCGCCTTCCCTAACCGTGGTGAAAGTGACTACGACACTTTCGGCGTGGGGCACTCCAGCACCTCGATAAGCGCCGCGCTGGGCATGATGGTGGCCGCGAGAGCGCAGGACAAAGATCGACACAATATTGCGGTAATCGGCGACGGCGCCATGACTGCTGGCATGGCCTTCGAGGCGCTGAATCACGCGGGTCATCTCGACGACAATATCCTCGTCATTCTCAACGACAACAATATGTCCATCTCGAATAATGTTGGCGGACTCTCTAGCTATTTCGCGCGCATGTGGGCGAGCAAACCCTACAACTTTATTCGCACCGGCAGCAAACGCGTACTTTCCAAAATTCCTCCGGCGCTAAAGGCGGCCCATCGCGCAGAAGAGTATATGAAGGGCATGGTGTCACCGGGCACCCTATTTGAAGAGATCGGGTTTAACTACATCGGCCTGATAGATGGGCACGACACAAATGGCCTGGTAGAAATACTTAGCAATATAAAGACGCTTCGAGGCCCACAGCTGCTCCATATCGTGACTCAGAAGGGTAAGGGCTATCTTGAGTCCGAAAACGATCCCTTCGGCATGCATGCATTGAGCAAGATAGATGCCAGCGCGAATAGCAAGATTGAGCCGCAAGCTGACGACGAAAAAGAAATTGACAAGTTTATTCCCGAGACTAGCTCCTCGCCCAGCTATTCAGAAGTCTTCGGCAATTGGCTCTGTGCTGTTGCGAAATCCGATGAGCTCATGGTCGGCATAACACCTGCCATGGGGGAGGGTTCGGGTATGCATAAATTTGCCATGGAGTTTCCGGACCGTTTCCATGACGTCGCGATAGCAGAACAGCATGCCGTGACATTCGCCGCCGGCATGGCATGCGAAGGGTTGAAGCCGATCGTAGCGATTTACTCTACCTTCTTACAGCGCGGCTACGATCAACTGATTCATGATGTAGCTTTACAAAATTTGAATGTGATGTTCGCTATCGATCGCGCCGGCCTCGTGGGAGAGGACGGCCCTACCCATGCCGGTAGCTTCGATCTGAGTTATCTACGTTGCATCCCGAATATGCTTGTAATGGCACCGAGTAATGAAGACGAGTGTCACAAATTGCTTTCAACGGGCTATTATTTCGAGGGCCCATCCGCTATCCGCTATCCGCGCGGCAAGGGACCTGGACAGAAGATCGAAACCGGTTTGGACCCGGTAGAGATTGGCAAGGCGGTCGTGCGTCGACGCGGCAACTCCGTCGCCATACTCGCCTTCGGCAGCATGGTGACGCCAGCCATGGAGGCGGCAGAGTCACTCAACTCTACAGTTGTCGATATGCGTTTCGTCAAACCTCTCGACGAACAGATCATCGGCGACATGGCGGCCAAGCATCAACTGATAGTGACCATCGAAGAGAACTCTCTCATGGGTGGCGCAGGCTCCGCCGTGAACGAATTCTTACTCGCCTCCAACTACCAGATACCCGTTCTGAATCTAGGGCTACCAGATTCTTTTCTAGAGCATGGTAAGGTACCGCAGATGCTAGCCGGCGTCGGCCTCGATGCTGCGAGCATAGCCACTTCTATCAAGAAGAAGCTCAAAGACTGTAAGATTCAGTCCGAGGCTGTCTAGAATTTCGCAAGGCGCAGTAGACCGAAGAATCCCGCAGCACCGACAATTTACTAAGCATTAACTATCGAACCCCATTGGAGTCCAACATGGCGACCAGTAAAGAAAGAGCAGAGCGCCATAAGAAGGCGATGCAGCGCAAGAAGGAGCACATCGACGGACGCATTGCCGAGGCCACCATCGACAAGGGCCTGATGGTAGTTCTCACCGGCAACGGCAAGGGAAAGAGCACCTCCGCCTTCGGCATGTTGGCGCGTAGTGTGGGCCATGGCCTGCGATGCGGCGTTATTCAGTTTATCAAGGGCCAGTGGGAATGCGGGGAGCAGATGTTATTCGCCGATAATCCGCTCGTAGAATTCCATGTAATGAACACCGGTTTTACCTGGGAGACTCAGGATAGAGACTCAGACATCGCAGCCGCCGAGGCAACTTGGGCCCACGCGGCGGCGATGCTTAAAGACGCAGATTTCGATGTGGTTATTCTCGACGAACTCACTTATATGCTCACCTATGGATATCTCGACAAGGAGATGGTTCTGTCCGCCCTCGAAGGCCGACCCAAGGCGCAGCACGTTGTAGTGACGGGGCGCAGTGCATCTAAAGAGCTCATCGAGCTGGCGGACACGGTAACCGAATTGGCCGAGAATAAGCACGCATTCTACGACGGCGTGAAGGTTCAGAAGGGAATAGACTATTGATGACGCCCATCATTAGCAGGCTTACAACGAATCCACAAAAAATTATCTCGATACTGTTGCTGATCGCAACTTTTGGGTGCAGTCAGAGCGCGCTAGCCATCGAAGTGCGTGACGATGAAGATACCCTCGTGCAACTGGAAAGGGCCGCTAACCGTATTATCAGTCTGGCCCCTTCGTTAACCGAACTTCTCTATGCCGCAGGCGCGGGATCGAAGATTGTCGGAGTTGTAGAGTATAGCGACTATCCCGAGGCGGCGAAGTCACTGCCGATAATCGGACGTCACGACATGCTGGACATGGAGAGAATCCTCGAACTCCAACCAGATCTTGTCGTCGCCTGGCAGTCGGGAAACCCTCGCGCCTCGGTCAATAGACTGCGCGAGTTGGGCCTGACAGTCTACATCGCCGAACCGAAAAGCCTTTCCTCCATCCCCAGCCACATTCAACGACTGGCGAAACTGGCAGGTACCGAGGCTCAAGCGGCTTCGGTTATCGCGGAATTCGAAACCACCTTGGGCACACTCTCCGACACCTACACCCATAAGTCAATCGTTAGGACTTTCTATCAGGTCTGGGACCGCCCGCTGATCAGCGCCGGTGGCAACGAACTTATCAACGACATAATTCAGCTATGCGGCGGCGAGAATATTTTTGCCGACATTTCACTGGTAGCACCAAAGGTGAGTGTGGAGGCTGTTCTCATTCGCGACCCGCAGGCCATCGTAGCCAGTGGCATGGATATAGAGCGCCCGGAATGGCTAGATGAATGGCTGAACTGGGAACAACTCAGCGCCGTCGCCTCAGACTCGTTGTTCTTCGTGCCGCCCGAGTTACTTCAGCGTCATACTCCGCGGGCGTTAGCCGGAGCGAGGCAGATGTGTGAACAGATCGACAGCGCAAGAAGCCGACTCACTCCCTAGAATCCTTGAACTTACTATTGAGACCCTTCGTATTCAGCCGCGTTATGAAAAAGCAGGCTCGCGGCAATCTTTGAATCCCTGCCGGCCTGTTCTTGCTGCACCGCATCGACGCTAAGCTGTACGCGACTGAAGGAGGCAAAGGGGATGTGTAAGGGAAAGCTGCGATTCAGCGGCATGCCCAGCACCGTAGGCAGCACCACGCGCAATACGCCGCCGTGAGTTAAAACCAACACATGGCTGCCATCGGGCAAGTCGGCAATCTCGTGCCATGCCCCTAACACGCGATCCTTGAAAACAAGGAACGCTTCACCGTTCGGCGGCTGCAGCCTGGATATGTCCTTGCGGAACTCCTTAAACTGCGGCCCTGCTGTTTCGCGCCAATCGTCCAGCAACATGCCATCCCAGTCGCCGTAGTCGATTTCCTGCCAGTTCTCCGACACCTGCAATAAAGTGCCGGTCTCGCCCGCTAGATGCTCGGCGAAGACTCTACAGCGCTGAAGCGGGGAAGAAATCAGATGGCTCCAAACAGGCGTCGTAGGAGACGTATTCATCGCGGGAGTCATTGCGAGCGCCTTGCGCATCTGCAACCAACCTAGCTCGCTCAGCGGATGATCGATGCGGCCGCGTAATACCTCTCCGCCCTCGGGTTCTCCATGGCGCAGGAAATCGACGGTGATTTTTTTCTTGGGGGTAGGCAAAGGCTAGCTCGTTGGCATCGATATGCCTCAGGAGGGCTTGTTGATATGCCCCATCTTATCGACCTTCACGGCCAGGTAGTTCTCGTTATGAGGATTGGCGCCGGTATGTATTGGAACTATCTCCGTCACGTCTATACCCATCTCGGTTAGCGCATCTATCTTGCTGGGATTATTTGTCATCAGGCGCAGGCGTTTGATCGAGAAGTGCTCCAACATCGGCTGACAGATCTGATACTCGCGACCGTCGGGTTCAAAACCGAGTTGCACGTTGGCCTCGACGGTATCGGCGCCGGAGTCTTGCAGGGAATAGGCCTTGATCTTATTCAGCAAACCGATGCCACGACCTTCCTGTCGCAAATAGAGGATGATGCCGCTACCGGCCTTGGCGACGCTTTCCATGGCGCACTGCAGCTGAGGTCCGCAATCACAGCGGAGGCTGAACAGGCAGTCGCCAGTCAGGCATTCGGAGTGAACTCGGCATAGCACTGGCTCACCCGAATCCACCTCGCCGAATACCAAGGCTACGTGCTCTTTGCCATTGGTCTTATCTTCGAAACCGTGAATAGTGAATTGCCCCCACTGAGTAGGTAGGGCCGCCGACGCTACGAATGAAACTGTCAAAGAGCTTTCCTTTAATTCTTTCAGGCTTGGGGCTCAGCCAATGAGCACAACTGCGGCCTGTATACACAGGGCGGCCATTATACCCGCTAATACATCATCAAGCATGATACCTAAGCCGCCAGACAACTCTTTATCGGCCCATTTGATAGGCCAGGGCTTAAAAATATCCAGCAAGCGAAACAAAATGAAGCCCACGACAACCCAGACTATGCCGCTGGGTGCCATGAACATGGTAATCCAATAACCGACAAACTCGTCCCACACGATGCCTCCATGGTCGTGAACCCCCAGATCTTCTGAAGTCTTGCCGCAGAGCCAGATGCCGAACAGGAAAGTGATCACGATAAGGCCGCCGTAGATCAGGGGCGGCATAGCCGGCAGCAGCAGATAGATTCCCACGGCGAGCAAGGTGCCTGCCGTACCGGGCGCCTTCGGCGCAAGCCCTGAGCCGAAGCCAAAGGCCAGCAGGTGTATCGGATTGCGTAATATCGCTTTGCTGGAACTCATCACAAGACTAGCTCTCTCGGTAGGATTTGAAATGTTGGTAGGCATCGGCAGGAATCTCTACCTCTGACCCATCGGCCCCGCGGTATCGAATGCCATCTCCTGCCACAAGCTCGCCTATGCAGCTAATCCGGACGCCAAGCTTTCGTGCC
>CAXBLN010000101.1:0-13417 GCA_963976555.1 uncultured Gammaproteobacteria bacterium | reverse complement strand
ATCGATAGTGCGATCCAGCAATGGTCGGGTGACTCGCGTGGTTACTGGGAGGGGAATACCCTGGTGGTTGAGACACGTAACTTTAGTGACAAGGTTGGTAGTCTCAGCTTAAGAGGCGTCGCTTACGGCACAGCGAAGGATAGGCTTCTGATCGAACGTTTCACGCCGACGGCTCCAGGCGTGTTGGCGTATGAATTCACGATAGACGACGCGACGACTTTCACGGATAAGATTGTAGCTGTCTCATCAATGACTAAGGTCGATGACAAAATATTTGAGTTCTCCTGCCACTCGGGAAACTACGCGATGACAGGTATCCTCCGAGCAGGAAGAGTCATGGATGCCGATGCGGCCCAAGCCCACTAATCTACGGAAATAGTCCTGGTCTCGCCAGGCGTAGTGAAGAGATCGAAGCCGCGCAGTTCTAAAGGGCGTAGTATCGGGTCCGATGATATGTTTACCGGTACGTGCACGCCGACGTTACGCCTCGCCCCGATTCTCTTGTCTAATATCTCACGTCCGCTGCTTGAGCTGAAGAACCAATAGGGAGGGAATGCCATGTGTGGAGTGTTGCGATTCCAGTATTGCGCATCCTGAGCGAAGTGCACATCGTTCGGGTCTGCATCGCCCATATGCAAGACGGTAGTGTCCTCGTTTATCGTGACGCGCCATACGATGTTCTCTATATCTAGCCTGCCGGTCGGCCAACCCGAGTGTGGAATTCGCACCGCCTCGATTAATAAACCGTTCATGTTCAATGTTACCGGCGCATCTTTGTATTCGAGAGTCACTGCGTTTACGCGGTCAAAAATATCGGCGTCGTTGTTGCTGCTTTCACTGCGCATCGCGATGACCGCTTGGTTCGGTGCATACAATCTGATGGCGGGTTGTTCCTTTAATAGTCGCACCATGTCCCCTGGAGAGAAGTGATCGCCGTGGTGATGACTAACAAAGACAGCATCTATGCCGTCGTAGGGTGCCGACCCCGCAAATAGAGCTTGCTCCATCTCCTTAGGTAGCAGCAAGTACTGCCCGTAACTGTTGCGGAATAGCGGGTCGAACAGAATCTTTGTATCTCCCTGAACTACCATCAACCCCTCGTTCGCCATGTAATGAGCGCTAGAGTCTTGGGCTGGAGTGCTCACACTCAGGGTGAGGCATGCCAATCCGACGATAGTCTGTAATGCTCTCTTGCTCATAACATCTTTCCTATTCGACGATAGTCATTTCTTCGAGGAGATTAGTGGCGCCGTCCATGTACTCCATTACCCACAACATGTAGCGGGAGTCCACGGAAATCGCTCGATTCTTCGCATCATCAAAATCCCAGTCGCCAATAATGCTCTCGTAGACGCCATCGAACAGTAAGCCAACTAATTGTGCCTTGCTATTCATCGTCGCCGTACCGGAATTGCCACCGGTGATATCCAGCGTACTCAAAAAATTCACCGGGACCGTCCCCAATGAAGGCAACGCGTAATCACCATATTGAGCCGCGCGAATAAGGTCCAGCTGCTTGGGCGGCGCATTGAATGGATCGACGCCCGTGTCCTTGGCTAGAATTCCCTCAAGCGAGGTGAATGGCTGATTGATTAAACCGTCTTTAGGGCTATTCCCTTGCACGGAGCCGAACGTCACGCGCAGCGAACTATTGGCATCGGCATAGATAGGCTGGCCTAAACTGCGGTTGTAGGCGATGACTGCCTCCATATACTCCGGGCGCCAGCGCTGGAATTGGCCGCTGAGCTCTTTATCTTCTAGCTCAAGCGCCATGCGCTCTTCGAAAGATTCAACCGCGTAGCGAATTAGTGGGTCGTCGCTGTTCTCGAAGTCTTCGATAGAGCTGTCCATCCAGGCTAGCCGGGTAGCCTCGTCGTCGAGCGATGTCTGCGCATAGCTGTTTTCTATAATCTGTTCTACCTGGTCTCGGTCGAAACTATTTGAGATGCCAAAGAAGGAGTCGGTAGCGGCAGAGCGATATTGCTCTGGCAGTTCGGAATATCGAGCAAGCAAATAACTGAGCGTGGCCTTGTCGACGGTCTCGTCATAGCGGCGACTAATAGCCTGCATGGATTGCCGTAGGCGACGCATGTCGCGTTCCTGATATCCTGGTTCCCGCTCGGCATCGGGCTTCTGTTTTTCCTGCGCCAATCGATATAGGCGATGGGCGGCGCTGGGCAGTGTTGCGTAGCCCATGTAGCTGCGGACGAGATCGCGTTCCCGCGCAGCATTGTTTGTTTCTATCAGCGCCTCCAGTCGGCCGACTGCGGGACCGTATCGCGTGCGCCTATCGCCATCGCTCTCTATCCACTCCATCAAGTCGACCTCGCTCTGCGTGCGCCTGTCTATGAAGTCACTTCCGCGATAGCTCTCGACCATTGACTGAAAGTTCTTCGCATAGTTGTTGAGGCTCGCGAGCGTACCCTCGTAGGCGATACGAGCGGCACTGCCCTCGGCTGAGTTCTCGTTGATTATGCTTATTAGGTCTTCGCGGAAACCGCGTGCCTCGGGGTAATACCATTCAAATTCGTTCTCGACCTCGGCGGTAGTTCTATAGCGATTCGTGCTGCCTGGGTAGCCGACACCCATGACGAAGTCGCCATCTTCGACACCCTTCGCGCTGACCTCAAGAAAGCTAGCGGGAGAATAGGGGACGTTGTCCTCACTGTACTCGGCGGGACGCCCGTCCGTGCCCACATAGGCACGATAGAAACCGAAGTCGCCGGTGTGACGCGGCCACTGCCAGTTGTCGATGTCGCCACCGTATTTGCCGATGCTGGTCGCTGGCGCATACACAAGGCGCACATCACGAACTTCCAAACGTTTGATTAGAAAATATTCCAGCCCCTGATGAAAGGATGAAACTCCACAGCGGTGATTGCCGGACGATTCGCAGTTTGCGATCAAAGACTTTCGATTAGCCTCAATCAACTTATAGCGATCGATGCCTGATGTTGACGCACTCACTCCCGCCAGCACATCTTTCGTTACGTCGGTCACTTCTTCTGTTACGTAGACGCGCGTTCCCGGAGCCGTGGGAATCTCTTCGCTAAGCTGCTTCGCGAGGAAGCCATCGACAAGGAGGTTGTTATCTGGCGTGCTGTTGTACTGCACTGATCCATAGACACAGTGATGATTGGTGACGACTAGTCCCTGAGGCGAAACGAAAGAGGCGCTGCAGCCGCCCAGGCTCACCACCGCATTCATCGGGAACTGGTCTAGTCGGCTCAGGTTTTCGGGATCGATCTCCAAGCCGAGTTGGCGCAGCTGGGCACTGAGATCGGGCAACTGGTGGGGCTGCCACATGCCTTCATTGGCGAGTGAGTTGCTGGCTAAGACCAAGGGTAGAACGAGCGTTGTGAATATTCGGCGCGAGAATCGAGTCAGTTGTCGTTGCGGATTCAAAGTAAACATTGTTGAGCCACCTAACATTGAGAAGAAATGGATAGAGAAATCGATGAAGATCATAACTAGACCCTAATCTGGATAATTCTATGCAGAGTGTTTTGACTTTAAGCTGCACATAATACGGATTCGAAGCGTTGTACCGCAAGATTTAAACAGTCCTGTCTAGAATAGTCATTTTAATCGCGGCCTCAAGCTACATCCCTAGAGCATAGACTTCGAGAGCGATAGCTTTTAGTCTAGCGTCTAGTTGTCAAAATATACCAACACTAGATCGGCACGCCTGCTGCAAGGCAGAAATCCGAATCCGGCGCCTAATAACAGGGTTAAAGCTCATGCAATCATCGTTCAAAGTCTCAGAATCATTCGCGCTAGTCTTCTCCACATTCGTCTTCTTGCTCTCTGCTCAGGCCGCGGGGCAGGGCTTGCCGGGAACGGAGAACGGCGAGTGGCGCTATCTCGGCGGCGATGCAGGCAATACGCGGTACTCACCGCTGAACCAGATTAACGCTTCTAATTTTTCCGATCTCGAACAGGCCTGGATCTGGCGTAGCGATAACTTCGGCCCGAATCTGGATTATTTTTCCCGTTCAACACCAGTCTATGTGGACGGAATGCTGTATACCGTGGCTACTCCCCGTCGTCAGGTTATCGCGATGGACCCCGCCACAGGCGAGAACATCTGGACCTTCCGCGAGCCGCCCACGGTCAGGCATCAGCGTTCGCCGCGGCAGGCCTATGGTAAGGGCGTTGCCTATGCCGAGGTCGAGGGCAGGGGCGTCGTCTATATTACGACTCCCGGCTTCTTCCTCTGGGCGCTGGACGCCAAGACTGGTCAACCTCTAGAGAATTGGGGAGAGCCCGTACCACTAGACGGATTCAGTCAGACAGGTGCCATCGATCTAATACCTAAGCTAGTTGAAGACTGGGGTCCCTGGCAGGACTATGTCGTGGCCGGCGGCAGCTATGATGCGGACTACGGAATCCCGCGGGAGCTGGGCATGGTTACCGCCTCTGCGCCGCCTATCGTCGTAAACGGGGTGGTCGTTGTCCTGGTGGGGCATCAGCCCAGTTACGGCCAGACTCGCATTGAGAATGTACCGGGAGACATCATGGGCTTCGATGCCGCAAGCGGCGAATTCCTGTGGAAGTTTCACTCCATTCCCCGGCCCGGCGAAGTCGGTCACGAGACCTGGGAGAACGACGCCTGGCAGTGGTCCGGCGACATCTCTACCTGGGCGCCTGCCTCGGCAGACCCGGAACTGGGTCTGGTGTATATGGTGACCAATGCCTCCACGGTCCAGTCTTATGCGGGACATCGCCCTGGTTACAATCTATTCGGAGGCAGCGTTCTGGCGCTGGATGTGCAGACAGGGGAGCGGCGCTGGCATTACCAGATTCATAGAAGCGATCAGTGGAACTACGACCTTCCCACGCCGCCGATGCTGATGGATCTGACCGTCGATGGGCAGAGAATCCCCGCGCTGATTCAGAATACGAAGCAAGGCCTGGTGTTTGCATTCAATCGTGAGACGGGAGAACCAATCTGGCCTATCGAGGATCGCGAGGTGTTCCAGACTCAGGTACCGGGAAACTACACTGCGCCAACGCAGCCTTTTCCCACTTGGCCAGAACCGGTCGATCCGATCGTAACCGACGGGCTTACCGAAGAATTTGTTATCGACTATACCCCCGAGCTGAAAGAGCAGGCCATGGTCATCCTGAATGGTTATCGAGTTGGCGGGCTCTATGTGCCGGCTCTTCCCGAGGATCATGAAAACGACTACATCAACAACGTCGGCTGCATAGGGGGTGGCAATGTCATTCCCCATCCACCGGTGGGAGATCCCTCTACGGGGCTGATGTTTGCCTCCCATGCGCGTAATTGTTTCGCGCCGGGATTCATGCGACCAACCAACGGTGTGGATAGAGACAATCCTAACTACCCAATCCCGGGTGACGGTGGCGTGACGCCTAATAGCACGCCAACTACCGGCAAGACGGTCGCCGCATGGTTGCCAGGCGGAGGCGGTGGTCTGCCCAGGATAGATGGCCTCAGGGTCTTCAAACCCATGGATAATCAGTTGACTGCGTATCAGATGAATAGCGGCGAGAAGGCCTGGTCGATGGCGGTGGGTCCAACCCCCGATGCGATTAGGAACCATCCGTTGCTTGCGGGTGTCGATGTGCCAGATACAGGTGGAGTCGGTTGGTCGATCCAGATGGTGGTGGATGACCTTCTCGTGCAGACTCGAGCGTTGAGTGAGGGGGGTGTGCAGAATGTTCCGGATGCCCCACTGACTCTGAACGCACGGGACAAATACACCGGCGAGATCGTCGGCAGCGTGCCGCTACCCGCGCCGGGTCAGTACGGCATGATGACCTACATGCACCAGGGAAGGCAGTACATCGTGGTCCAAATTGGCAGCTCACGTACGGATTTTCCAGGAGGATTGGTTGCGTACAGGCTACCCAACTAAAAGCGCAATTATACTGGTGCTTAACATATGAAGATTATTTTTAGTCTTGCCTGTTTGAGTGTTGCCACATTTAGTCTCGCCGCCGAGTCATTACCGGAGGCGATTAACGATCCTATCCCGGAGAGAATCGAGAAGGGTAACATCAGCGTTGTTGCCCAGGAGTTTCTGCGCTTACCGCAGACGCTAGACTCGAACGACGTTCGTCTCACCAATGACGCCTATGCTCGGCTGCAGTATATGCAGCCCATTCCCGATGATTCTGGTCGGCTTGTCATAAACGAGCTGCGCGGTGTGCTCTATATTTTTGATGAGGAGGCGAACACACTGGACGCCTTCCTGGATCTTCGCGACGCGGGAGTTGGTTTCGATGACTCTATGTATCCCAACGAGACTGGGCTGGCGGGATTCGCGTTTCATCCTCAGTTCGCCCAGGTAGGTAGGCCTGGTTACGGGAAATTCTATACCGCTTTCAGCGCGAGCTCGGATAGCGGAGTTGCGAACTATCTAGATGATGACTCGGATAATCATGAGAGTGTGATTCGCGAATGGACGGCAACTAATGCAAGTGCCAATGTTTTCTCGGGCACATCTAGAGAGATATTTCGCATCGGCCAGTTCGCGCAGAACCATAACATTGGTACCTTGGCATTCAACCACGCGGCGGCCGCTGCAGATTCCGACTACGGAATGCTGTTCGCCAGTTTCGGCGACGGCGGCGGCGCGAACGATCCCAATGAGAATGGTCAGTCATTAGCCACGCCGATGTCTTCGATCATTCGCATAGATCCGTTGAACTCGATGGGTCGATCCCGATACGCGATACCGGCCGACAATCCCTTCGTCGGTCAGGCCGGCGTTGCCCCTGAGATCTGGGCCTACGGCCTGAGGCATCCGCAGCACTTCTCGTTCGATAGCGACGGTACCATGTATATTGCCGACATCGGGCAGAGCCAGATAGAGGAGATTAACGTCGGTGTGAAGGGAGCGAATTACGGCTGGCGCGTTCGTGAAGGCAGCTTCGCAACAGCGTTCGGCATCGGCAACGTGCGGCCGAATCCAGTCTACCCGCGGCCAGAGGATAGGGAGCAGTTCACCTATCCTCTCCTGCAGTTCGATCACGACGAAGGCAATGCGGTGAGTAGCGTCTTTGTCTATCGAGGCACTGAGGTTCCCGAGCTCGCCGGTAAAGTCGTCTTCACCGATATGGTTAGCGGTCGCGTCTTTTATAGCGATCTACAGGCCGGCGGAGCTAAGCGAATACAGGAGCTGCGCATCCGTCTGGATGGACTCGAGGTTAATCTGGCGGAGGCGGTTGGCTTTCCTAATACCTACGGCTCGGGAAAGCGGGCAGACCTGCGGCTAGGCATCGATAGAGAAGGGGAGCTCTATTTGGTGACCAAGGGCGATGGCTGGATAAGAAAACTCATCGCAGAATAAATTCTCAATAAACTGATCGGCTTTCGACTTTCGTCGTGCTTGTAGGCCGGCCTTCCTAATTCCACGGAGGCTCTATGAAACGTCGTTCCTTTCTGCGCGCGAGTATTGCGGCAGCCACAGCTCTACCCTTACTGTCTTGGGCACAGACACCCCTATCGGAATACCTGCCCCGAGACTGGTCGGGCAATTCGCCCATGCGCTACCCAGACCCCGACCTGATCGCACTTGATCCCAGCTTTCGCCCTTACATACTGTTCAACACTCCGATTCAGCGGCTGCACACCGGCACCTTCTGGGCGGAGGGTCCGGCATGGAACGGTGTCGGCCGTTATCTGGTGTGGAGCGACATTCCTAACAATCGGCAACTGCGTTGGATTGAAGACGATGGCAGGGTTACGGATTTTCGCAAGCCGGCTGGAAACAGCAACGGCAACACCTTCGATCATGAGGGCCGTCAGATATCTTGCGAACACGGTGGGCGCCGGGTAGTCCGCTATGAATACGACGGAAGCAGAACGGTTATCGCCGACAGATTCGAGGGCAAGAGGCTGAACTCGCCCAACGATGCGGTGGTTGCCGCCGATCACGCTATCTGGTTTACCGACCCACCCTACGGCATTCGAGGTAACTACGAAGGGAATCAGGCTACATCGGAATTAGCTAATGCCGTCTACAGGGTAGATGCGGCGAGCGGTGCGATAGCCAAGGTTACGGATGAAATATCGGCGCCAAATGGACTGTGTTTCTCGCCCGACGAGAGCAAATTATATGTCGCCGATACCGGTCAGGGTCGTGAAATTAAGGTGTGGGATGTACGGGGGAGTCGCCTAAGCAATGGCCGGCGGCACGCGCAGCTGACACTACCCGGCCTTGATACCATCACCTCTGCCGATGGAATTCGCTGCGATAGTGACGGCAACATCTGGGCGGGGGCTAGACCCGGCGTGCAGGTTATTTCTCCGAACGGAAATACGATTGGTGTTATTCGGCTGCCGGAGGTCTGTGCCAACGTGTGCTTCGGTGGCGCCAAACGCAATCGGCTATTCATGACCGCCAGTCAGTCGCTTTATTCCGTCTATGTAGGTGTGCGCGGAGCGGGAATCGCGTAAGCTTCGAGTTATGCATCGATGATCGATCTAATTACAAGTGTGAATAATGACGAATAACACGCCTATCTATCCCCATGGCAATGTAGAAGAAATTGCCGATCAGACATTCATGCTGCGCGGCAGCATCAAGATGAATCCTCTGGTGCGCATAACGCGCAACATGGGTATCATTAAAAACGGTAGTGAGCTATCTCTGATTAATCCCGTGCGCGTCAATGCGAAAGTCGAGGCGCAGCTAGTAGCTCTGGGAGAGATTAAACACGTTGTCCGTCTGGGATGCTTCCATGGCGTTGACGATCCCTACTATGTTGAGAAGTTCGGTGCGCAGATGTGGGCACAAACCGGAGGCACAAGCTTTACGGAGCCCAGTATCGACAAGCCCCTGACTGGTGGCGGCGAATTACCATTCCCGGGTGCGGAGATATTCGAGTTCGCTGGGACGAAGCAGCCTGAATGTGTGCTCCTCGTCGATCGCGGAAAGAGAATCCTGTTTACCTGTGATGCGATTCAGAACTACGGCGACTACAGCTATAACAACCTGGCTGCGAAAATCCTCATGCCGTTTATAGGCTTTCCTCGAACCACGATAGTCGGCCCCATCTGGTTGAAGTTACAGACGAAGCAAGGCGAAAATCTTGAGCCTGAATTCAGGAGACTGCTTGGCTTGAAATTTGATAGTCTGCTAGCCGCGCATGGCACTTTCCTGGAAACAGGAGCGCATGCCGCGGTTGGGCGCGCAGTCGACAAGGCGTTCGGAAACAAGAAATAGAATCGATATGACAGAACTTACCGCAGTTCAGGATATTTAGTTAAGGAATTAAAATGGCTTTACCAGAATCCCTGCGAGGAAAACTCTCGCTCCCCGTTGTAGGTGCTCCGCTTTTCATCATCTCCAGTCCCGAATTAGTTATCGCCCAGTGTAAGGCTGGCGTGATAGGCGCATTCCCCGCCCTGAACGCGCGACCTGCAGAGGTGCTAGATCAATGGCTCACACGCATCAATGAAGAGCTAGACGCGCACAACCAAGCCAACCCTGATAGCCCCGCGGCACCCTATGCGGTAAACCAAATTGTGCACAACTCTAACGATCGTCTTATGCATGACGTGGAGATGTGTGTTAAGCACAAGGCGCCAGTTGTAATTACTTCACTGGGTGCAAGGCCCGAGGTGTTTGAGGCTATTCATTCCTACGGAGGAATATGCTTGCACGATGTTATCAATAATCGTTTTGCACACAAGGCTATCGAGAAGGGTGCAGATGGACTGATCTGTGTTGCGGCTGGTGCAGGTGGTCATGCCGGTACGCTCTCTCCAATGGCATTCATTCAGGAAGTGCGCGAATGGTTTGACGGCCCACTACTTTTATCAGGCGCAATCGGTACCGGCGACGGCGTACTCGCCGCCCAGGCGATGGGCGCGGACCTCGCCTACCTTGGTTCGGCTTTCATTGCTACGACAGAAGCTAATGCCGATCCGGCATATAAACAAGCCCTGGTGGACTATGCGGCAAGCGACATTGTCTACACAAATCTGTTTACTGGTGTCCATGGCAACTATCTCAAACCTTCCATAGAAGCGGCGGGTATGGACCCGGACAACCTACCCGAGAGCGACCCCTCGGCTATGAACTTTGGTTCGGGTGGCAGTAGCAAGTCCAAGGCATGGAAAGATATCTGGGGCTGCGGTCAGGGTATCAACGCCATAAAGGAAATAGTGCCTACAGCCGATCTGGTCGCGAGATTGCGTCGCGAATACGAGGCTGCGAAGAAGCGTATTCTTTAGCTTCAGGAGTTGTTAGTTGTCATTGTTTATCGGGATGACAACGTCGCTTAGATTTTTGGCGACGATATGGCGAATTTCCAAAGCCAGATCGCGGTAGAACGATTTCTCCGGTGACGTGTTCCGCCAAACCAGAACGTGGTTGCGAACCACGTTCACACCCTCGACATCAGCGATACGCAGTTCGTTCTCCTGTCGAATTTCAGACTTAACGTATAGCGCGGGTAGGAAGGCGGTTCCCATTCCCATTACTACCATCTGGCGAAGTGTGTCCAGGCTGGTACCTTCAAAGTCCCGGCGCACTTCCGCACCGACGCGCTCGCACAGCTCAACAATCTGCCTGTGAAAGAGATGATGCTCGCTGATTGTCAAAACCTGTTCGCCGAGTAAGTCCATGCGATTCAATCGTGGCTTTCGTGCTAGCCGGTGCTCCATAGATACAGCGAATTTAAGCGGTTCCCGAAACAGTTGGAACACAGTGAGTTCTTTCGACATGATCGGCTGAGTGCTGAGTATCAGGTCGTGTCGCCGGTCCAGCAGCCCTGCTTCGAGCTCGCTCGGTGCCTCTTCACGTACATACAGTTTCAGGTCTTGATGCATGGCGTGAATAGGCGTAAGAATGTGAGGAAGCAGGTAGGGGCCCAAGGTTGGTGTTACGCCTAATCTATAGGTACCGAGGCCTCCACCGGAAAGCGAGCTAGATTTACTCGCGAAGCCATGAACCTCCTCGAGTATTCGCTTTGCGCTGGGAAGCAATTCTCTGCCCTCTACGGTAGTCGTAGTCCCGTTCTTGCTGCGCTCGAATAACTGGACATCGAGTAGTTTCTCCAAGATTGCAATCTGATTGCTCAGCGCGGGCTGTGTTACGTCCAGACGGAAGGCCGCTTGCCGAAAACTTCCGCTTTCCGCGATCGTTGTGAAGTAGCGAATTTGCTTCAAACTCAGGCGGTCTGTAACGTCCATGGAGTATCCCTAATACACGTGATAATCAATTATTATAACAATATAAATAATACCTGCTAACTATTATCACTATCGGAACTCTATAATTCAAGCCATCTTCCTAATTAATTCACAAATTGTTTTCAGGAGTTTGGTAATGGAAAAAGTAATCTCAGGAATCATGCGCTTCAAGGCCTCCTCTTATGAGGAGAGAAAGCAGCTATTCGCGGACCTGGCCACGGGCCAGAGCCCTGAAGTACTGTTCATTACCTGTGCAGATTCTCGTATCGACCCCAATATGGTCACGCAGACTGAGCCGGGAGATCTATTCATTATTCGTAATGCCGGCAATATTGTCCCCCCACATGCGAAACAGGCTGGTGGTGTGACGGCTTCAATCGAATTTGCGGTCGCGGCTTTGGGTGTTAAACATATTATTGTTTGCGGTCACACAGACTGCGGCGCCATGAAGGGTGCTTTGAATCCTGCCGGCCTCGATGGCCTGCCACACGTTCAAGAATGGCTTGATCACTCAAGAGCTGCGGTGGAGATTGTTAAGGCGAAACATGGTCAGGCGACCGTGAATGAGTTAGGGGATGTGACAGAGCAGAATGTGCTTCTTCAATTACAACATCTAAGAACACACCCTGCAGTTGCCACACCACTTAGTACTGGAGCAGCTGATCTACACGGCTGGGTGTATGATATTGAGCACGGTACTGTCAGTGCGTATTGCGAAGAAAAGAAGGCATTCATGCCAGCTGAAGAACGCTATGCGAGTCTGATAGATGACGCGAGTGCTGAACCAGAACTAAAAACAGCTTAGTTTTTTAGTCTGGCGCCGGGGGCCTTATACCCCGGCGCCATTATTTTTTACCAGAACTAACAAAAGGTGATCAGTAATGCTTGGTATTACTACGAAAAACTTACGCGGTGACCTCTTTGGAGGACTTACCGCAGGTGTAATTGCGTTGCCATTGGCGCTTGCTTTTGGTGAGGCTTCCGGTGCCGGACCTATTGCGGGTCTATATGGTGCCATCATAGTCGGTTTCTTCGCGTCTTTATTCGGTGGTACTGGCGCACAGGTCACGGGTCCAACCGGCCCCATGGTCGTTGTATTCGCGGGCGTATATGCTGCATTGAGTGACAGGCCTGAGTTGATTTTTGCGGTTGTGGTTCTTGCGGGTCTAATGCAGATCGCATTCGGTGTTTTACGCTTTGGGCAGTACATCCGTCTGGTACCCTACCCAGTGGTGTCCGGATTTATGAGCGGAATCGGTTGTATCATCATCGCTTTGCAGGCGAGCCGGCTATTCGGTCACGAACCGGAAGGCGGTGGAACAATACCCGCGTTGGCGGCAATACCGGGTTCGGTGATGGACCCGAATTTCGTCGCCCTCGGTCTGGGCCTGACGACCTTGGTTATTGCCTTCAAGTGGCCTAAGTCTTGGGGAAAGTTTGTCCCACCGCCTCTGGCAGCCTTGGTAATCTGCACAGTCGCCAGTGTATTGATCGGCGGTGCGCCAGTTCTTGGAGACATCCCTACTGGCCTGCCTTCATTCATGCTGCCTGCGTTCAGCCAGGACTCACTATTTATCGTCGTCGAAGCAGCCTTCCTCCTTGCCCTTTTGGGTGCAATCGACAGTCTGTTAACGTCATTGGTTGCGGACAACATGACTCGAACCCGACACAACTCGAATCAAGAATTGATCGGCCAGGGTATCGGTAACACGATTGGCGGTCTGTTTGGCGCGGTGCCTAGTGCAGGCGCAACCATGCGCACGGCGGTAAATATTCGAACCGGTGGTCTTACAAAAATATCGGGTATGACACACAGTATTCTACTACTCGGAGTCGTACTCGCTCTAGGCCCACTCGCCTCACAGATTCCTCACGCAGTATTGGCGGGGCTGTTGGTGAAGACCGGCTATGACATCATTGACGTCGCCTATCTGAAGCGGGCTCACAAGGGGCCGCGTTGGGACTTGGCACTAATGGTGGGAGTAGTTCTCCTTACGGTCTTCGTCGACTTGATCACTGCGGTTATTGCCGGTGTCGTCATGGCAGCGCTAGCCTTCGTCAAGCAGATTGCGGATGCGCAGCTTGCGGCTCTTGGTGACGTCACAAACGAAGGTTTGTCTGTCGATCTCACAGAGGAAGAAGAGGTACTGCTAGCCAAAGCAGGTAAAAACATCACTCTATTCGACTTTGGTGGTCCATTAAGTTTCGGCGCCGCGGCGGACGTGGGTCATCAGGTACGGGAAA
>CAXBLN010000100.1:0-13627 GCA_963976555.1 uncultured Gammaproteobacteria bacterium | reverse complement strand
GGGGTCATCATCGCGAACCACATGGTGGATCATCCCTATATGCTGGAGGCACGTGGTAGTGAATCCGACAGCGCAAGACTTGAGAGGCTGCGCAGCGATCTATTACAAGCCGAAGCTCGAATTGAACAGGAGACAGGACAATCGCATCGCTACCTCGCCTATCCCTATGGCGAGTATGACGCGTCCATAAAATCTATGTTGGAAGAGCTTGATTTTGTAGGTCTTGCACAGAACTCGGGTGCCGTTGGCCCCGAGTCGGATTTTCTCGCGCTGCCACGATTCCCGCTAGCCAGCATCTATGCAAATCTGGACACGGCGAGCACCAAATTCTCAACCCTGCCATTCAGAGTTACTCAGCTACAACCCAACTCCCCGGTGACGTCGGGACGAAGCCCCTCCGTCACTCTTAAATTTGACCCAGGGAACTACAACTTTTCTCAGATTGGTTGCTTCGCCAACAGCGAGCCCATACCGATGAACTGGACGGATCGGGAGAATGGTATTCTCGAACTGAACCCCACGGCAATTTACTCCGGGAGACGCTGGCGTTATATCTGCACGGCACCGGATCCAGATTCAAGTCGTTACTATTGGTACTCGGTGCAGTGGATCAAATTAGACTGAGAAGGAAAATAGAAAGACCTTTAGTTTTCCAATAAGCGCCTGTCTCTCTGCCGCAAATCGTTCTGCTGAATCAAGGTCTGAACTTCGTCGATATAATTTTCACCGCGCTGCGAATAGCGCTCCAAACCTTCGACGAGGGCAATCGGATCGAGCCTGTGGCCTAGCTGCCGCAATCGGGCGCGCTCGGCGCGAAAATCCACATACAGATGATGTGTGTTGATATTTCGGAAATAGCCCTCTATCGAAGCTTTTATTGAGTCGAAGCTTTTAACCTCGTGAGTCGCTCCTTGCACTCGCCTGTTTGGTACGATCCCGCAACCCTCTTCGAAACACCACTGGCCAAATATATTATTTCCTTCCAGCGCAAACCTGGAGGTACCCCAGGCCGACTCATTTGCGGCCTGTGCCAATACAAGAGACGCGGGTATTACATCCACTCGCAGTAGCAATTCATCGACCAAATCACGATCGCTTGCCAGCTGGGTCTCGACCTCGTAGGCCTGGGCTAATTCCACTACCCAGCCTCTCTCAAGCACACTGAGGGGAACGCCATCATCGACTAACTCCGCATAGTCCAAAAGCCGAATCCGCGTCTCACTGATAAGATCGTTCTCATAGCGAACATAGTCTTGAAAGAAATCGAAGAACTGTTGTTTCTTCTCTTCAATATCTGAAATCGAGGCGAAGTCTGGAAATACTACGATGGGTCCAGAAACTTCTGCGACCGAGCCGTCAGAGGAAGGTGGCTTAGAGAGCTCCATCACCGCGACAATGAGGACAATCAGGGCAAGAGAAACTACTCCGGCGAAAGCAAGTTCAAGCCTGCGCTTGGACTCCACAATTTTAGTGTCTAACGACATCAGCACTCCCTGAGCTTTGTTGTGCCTATCTCAACTAATACGTACGCTGATCAATAAAGGTTTCATTATCGCCCATGCAAAAAGTACTTGAAGTGACACGAATCACAGAAAGATTTTCACTGATAAACTCGCCTAAAACAACAAAACAATTACTTGCCGTGAATGGCCACTTGGGCACGTCTATATTGAGCCTGAAGTATCATCTTCAGGCCACTGAATTTGATGCAAATTAGCTCAGCGGTTTACTCGCTGCTACTTCCGCCCCGACAATCCGGGGACAAAGTTGAAGGCTGCTGCCTCTGCGCCCATTCCTGCGCCGTGTATAGATGGAGCGCCAAGGCATGGACGCCCGCGGCCAGTTCCTCTTTGAGTAACTTGTAGACCCCCTGATGCCGGCGCACGAGGCTGAGGTCGTCGAAGACAGCTGACACTGCCGTAATATTGTAGTGCGATTCGGTTGCAGGGCCGCCGTGCATATGACTCTCGTTTGCAACAATCAACAGCGAAGGTTGTAGCCCTTCCGACAGTTTAGCTTCTATTTTTTCCTGTACCGACATAAATACTTCCCATCCACTATCAAGGTCTATTTGCTTGGCGCTGAGCTCAGTATAACGTAATTGCTGACGATACAATGAAGTGGTGTTGATTGATCAGCCTCGCTAAACTGTCGCCCTCACGGAGCCCTACATGGCCATCTCTTGGTACCCCGGACACATGCATAAAGCCAGCAAAGAGCTGGTGAAAATTATGCACAAGACAGACGCAGTGATTGAGGTGCTGGACGCTCGCATGCCTGAATCCAGTTGCAACCCATTGCTGGCAACGATTCGCGAGGAACTGCCCTGCATCCGCATCCTCAATAAAGCGGATTTGGCGGATAGCGACACCACAGCTGCCTGGGCCGCGCATTTCTCCAAACTGGACAACAGCGCCTGTCTCATCAACGGGCGCGACTCTCAGATCAGTCGCAGTGAACTGGTCACTACGGCAAAGAGACTGATCAAGCACACCGATGAAACCTTGCTAATTCGGGGCCAGATAGTCATCGATGGCATTCCAAATGTTGGCAAATCCACCCTGCTGAATCAGCTAACCGAACGCAAAGTGGCGCGCACCGGCAACGAACCCGCCGTGACCAAGGGTCAGCAACGTGTGAGATTGCAGGAAGGCTGGTATCTTATCGATACGCCGGGGATGCTGTGGCCAAAGCTGGAAGATCAGGAGAGCGCCTACAGACTGGCTATCACCGGAACCATCCGAAATACGGCTGTAGAAGTCGCGGATATTGCCTGGTTCCTGGCCGAGCTCCTGCTGCGAGACTACCCGGATCGGGTGGAGGAGCGATATGGCCTGCGGGAGTCCGCCGGTGGCATTGAGAAATTCTTCGATGACCTCGCTAAGCTCAGAGGCTCCATTGGGCGCGGAGGAAAAGCGGACCTCAACAAAACCGCAGAAATATTACTAAACGACTTTCGCTCAGGTAAACTGGGCAAATTCAGCTTGGAGACACCTCCCTCCTAATGCCGCATTAGCACAGTAGGCACAATCACCAATCAATTTGCACATACAGAAGGCAACCCTAAGCATGGCCGTAGTAAGTAGTTCTGAGACAGATCAACACAATCCAACTCCCCCTCCCAGTATTCACTCCGCGTTCGAATGGCAGCGCAGCGAGGTGATTAGCTCGCTTAATATCACGATGGAGGAATACACCCACAAGGAAACCGGTGCCAAACATTTTCATCTTAGCAGCGAGAATACAGAAAACGTATTTCTAGTCGGCTTCAGAACAGTACCCATGGACTCAACAGGCGTAGCACACATTCTCGAGCATACCGCGCTCTGCGGAAGCAAGAAATACCCTGTCAGAGACCCCTTCTTCATGATGATCCGGCGCTCCCTGAATACGTTCATGAATGCCTTCACTAGCAGTGACTGGACAGCCTATCCATTCGCAAGCAAGAACAAAAAGGATTTCAATAACCTGCTAGACGTATACTTGGATGCTGCATTTTTTTCGCGACTTCACGAACTCGATTTCGCACAGGAGGGGCATAGACTCGAATTCGCCGAGCCAGAAAATTCCGAAAGCGACCTCCAATATAAAGGCGTTGTATTTAATGAAATGAAAGGTGCCATGAGCTCCACAAATAGTGTGCTTTGGCAGACGATTAGCAAGCATGTATTTCCGACGACAACCTATCATTACAATAGCGGCGGCGAACCTGACAACATCCCCGACCTGAGCTATCAGCAATTGCTGGATTTCTATAAGAGTCACTACCATCCAAGCAATGCCGTGTTCATGACGTTTGGGGACATACCCGCAGTCGAGCATCACGAGAAGTTTCACGAACAGGCGCTTTCACACTTCGAGAAACTGGATATCAAGATCGAGGTGCAGGACGAGAAACGGTATTCCTCTCCGATCACTGTTGAGGAGTCCTATGCCAGTGAGGATACCGACAAACCCCAGAGCCATATCGTCATGGCATGGTTGCTCGGTCACAGCACAAACCTTGGCGAGCTATTCAGAGCAGAACTAGTCTCAAGCGTATTACTGGATAACAGTGCCAGCCCCCTGCTTCGCGCACTGGAAACCAGTGCCTTGGGAAGCTCCCCTTCGCCCATGTGTGGGTTGGAAGATTCCAATCGTGAGATGAGTCTTATGGCTGGCCTCGAGGGCTGTACTGCCGAATCCAGCGAAGCCGTTGAGGCACTGATAATCGAGACCCTCGAAGATGTAGTAAAACACGGCATCCCCTACCATCAGGTCGAGGCAGCACTGCATCAGCTCGAATTGCATCAGAGGGAAATATCCGGCGACAGCTACCCCTACGGCCTGCAACTAATTCTGGCAGGGCTGTCCACTGCCATGCATCGCGGTGACCCCATTGAATTATTGAATATAGACCCAGTGTTAGAAGAACTGCGCATCCTTATCAAGGATGACCGCTTCATACCAGATCTCGTGCAGAAGCTGATTCTGGACAATCCGCACCGGGTCAGGCTCACTCTCAAACCCGATCCGGAATTGTCGAAGCGCAAGATCCAGGAGGAGCTTGATAGATTAGCCGCTATCAAGAGCTCGCTCAGCGATGATGAGAAGCTGGCGATAGTCAAACAGGCGAAGCTGCTTGCCGCTCGACAGATGGAGGAAGACGATCCCGGGCTGTTGCCGAAAGTTGGCCTCCAAGACGTGCCAGAAGTCATGTCCGAACCCAAGCGGCATAATTCTGTCCTCAAGAGCAGCAACTCGCCAGTTAGCTTCTATGGTCAGGGCACTAACGGCCTCATCTACCAACAGGTGGTAATGGGCATTCCCGAGCTCGAGCAGGAACTATTGGATGTGCTCCCGCTTTTTAGCACCTGCCTGACCGAGTTTGGTGTAGGTGACAGAGACTATGCCGAGACGCAGTCGTGGCAGGCTCAGGTGAGTGGCGGTATCACTTGCTCAAGTAATATACGTAGCGACTTGAATGACGTACAGACCACGAGATCACTGCTAACGTTCTCCTCCAAATGCCTCGACAGTAATCATCTGGCTCTATCGGAACTGGTACACGACACTATCCACAACGTGCGTTTCGATGAGGACCAGCGCCTACAAGAGCTGATTGAACAGATCTGCGCACGAAAGGAGAACAGCATTACAGGACAGGGCCACAGCCTCGCCATGAGTCTGGCCAGCAGCCGCATGAGCCCAACCGCCCAGCTCGCGCATCACTCGGGCGGACTGGAGGGTATCAAGCAGCTCAAGGAACTGCGCACACAGATGGCGGATAAAGCCAGCAGACGCGAGCTCCTGGATAAGTTCAATGCGCTGCACAACAAGATACTTAGCGCCAACAAGGAGTTCCTTGTCATAGCCGAGCCCGAACACCAGACACAATTGCTGGCCGATATCGATGGCATCTGGGGCGAAACAGTCGCCACGCCCCAGACCAGCGTTCTCAAGCTAGCCCCAGTGAGGGGCGATATTAGGCAAGTATGGACTACGTCTACGCAGGTGAGTTTCTGCTCCAAGGCCTACCCTACCGTCGCCTCAGGACACCCGGACAATGCAGCGCTACAAGTACTGTCTGGATTTATGCGCAATGGCTTTCTGCACAGGGCCATTCGCGAACAGGGTGGCGCCTACGGTGGCGGTGCCAGCCAGGATGCAAATTCGGCGTCGTTTCGCTTCTTCTCTTATAGAGACCCGCGATTGCAGGAGACCCTCTCCGACTTCGACGCGGCAATAGAGTGGGTGTTATCCAATGAGCACAAACCTCATCAGCTGGAAGAAGCCATCCTTGGCGTCATCGCGAGCCTGGACAAGCCCGCTTCCCCTGCCGGAGAGGCGAAGCAGGCCTATTATAATAACGCCTTCGGGCGCACCCTAGAGCACAGAACGCAATTCCGGAAACAGGTACTGCACACAAGCACCGATGATCTCAGGCGGGTCGCAGCGCTGTATCTAGTCCCGAAAAAGGCCAGCATTGGCATTATTAGTAATCCGGAATCTGCAGATGGTCTTGATATCGAGGGAATCGAAATTATAAATCTATAATAATTACAATATGTTAATGAGATAACTGGATGTAATATCTCCAGTATAAAAATTTAGCGAAATATTTGAGAAATATTTGGAACTTTTCTCAGCATGCCTAGTCATATTAGGTGTAGGTAGATGTTATTCAAAATTGTGGGTTTTGTTTCATTTATCTCTCCCTTGATAGTATATTTAGCCCAACTGCCCTAGGCCGTTGGGCTTTCTTTTTGTGGGGTCAAAAACTCCAATAATAAGCTCTTCGACCTTTATCTCGCGTCCTTAAACTACACTCCAATTTTTCATCACAACCCAATCTTCAGTAACGCCCTTACTAAGTAGTTCCCTATGGATGCAGAGCAAGCGAAAAAGGAAGCCACCAGCGTCACCTTAGTTGGTATGTTGCTAGATATCGTCCTCGGCGTCGGCAAGATAGTCGGCGGAGTGATTACGAATTCCTTCGCACTAGTCACCGACGGCATCCATTCTCTCTCCGATGCCGGCACCGATATCTTTGTACTGATCGTAGCCCGCGTCTCCCATGCCGAGCCCGATGCCGAACACCAATATGGCCACGGACGATTCGAGACCCTGGGCACCATCGCTATGGGCATCGTCTTCTTTATTACTGCTGCAATCTTGCTCTATGACAGTGTGAATCGCCTGCGTCTAAGCGAGCCACTTCCCATTCCGGCCGCCTCTGGAATTTTCTTAGCCCTCATATCGATAGTGGCGAAGGAGTGGATCTATCAGTACACGATGCGAGTTGCGACCAAACTCAAGTCCAACCTACTGCGAGCAAATGCCTGGCATAGCAGAACAGACGCGATTTCCTCGGTAGCCGTACTCATCGGAATCATAGGGGCTCGACAGGGATATGTCTGGATGGACACCGTAGCTGCCATGTTCGTTGCCTTGATCATAGCGAAGATCGGCTGGGAACTGTGCAGCGACAGCCTCATCGAGCTCGTCGACACCGCCGTGTCGAATGAGCGTCGAGAACAATTCGAATCATGCATTCTGAGCACAGAAGGAATTCGTGGCATCACGGAACTACGCAGCAGGTCATCCGGAGGCAAGATAATATTGGAAGTAAAGCTGCTCGTGAACTCACACATATCGGTTTCGGAGGGTCATCAACTGGGTGAGCAGGTTAACAAGTCACTCGTCAGTCAGTTCGGCGATATTTCCGAGGTACTTATTCACATCGATCCAGTTCCGCATGAGGAAACAGCGGACGAACAGCATCTTCCTGAGCGAGCCGTTGTGATTGAGGCCCTGAAAAGTAATTGGGCAGGACTCATCGATTCAGACTCAATCGCCGCAATCGATCTTCACTATTTAGCTGGAGCCATTGAGGTCGATCTAATAGTAGATGTTGATGAGCTATCGACTGCGCGAGCCATCCAGCTCGAGGAAGCAGTTGCGACCATCCCATTTATTACGAAGCTGCGTGTCTTCAACAAATTGCATGAATCGACCGCTGGCAGGGCCAGCGCCTAAAAAATTGGAGCAAAGTTTACACAGAACATATTTACTTTCAAATTAGGTGCATTTCCCTATACTAGAGCCCTCTAGGTACCGTCGATATTGGGACGTTGTACTGGGTTTTATAAACTAAAAGAAAAACTAAAAGGAAATCCAGTTAGTAATGAAACCGACTGATATCGCCGATCCTAACTACTTCCACAAGGTTGTCGACTGCCAGTGGGCGTGCCCTGCTCACACTCCTGTACCAGAATACATACGTCTGATCGCAGAGAAACGTTATTCCGATGCCTATATGATCAACTGGCATTCGAATGTGTTTCCCGGCATCCTCGGCCGAACCTGCGATCGCCCCTGCGAGCCAGCCTGCAGACGGACGCGAGTTGAAGAAGAGCCGGTCGCTATCTGTAGATTGAAGCGCGTTGCTGCAGACTACAAATCCGATATTAGAGATCGTCTTCCGACAGTTCCAAAAAAGAAGAACGGAAAGCATATCGCACTTATTGGAGCCGGCCCTGCTTCCCTGACTGTAGCTCGAGACCTGCTTCCTCTGGGCTATGAAATCACCCTCTTTGAAAAAGACAAGCTCAGCGGCGGCGCCATGCGCACTCAAATTCCCCGATTCAGACTGCCAGTCGAAGTGCTGGACGAAGAACTTAACTACATCTTGGACATGGGCGTTAATTGTCGCTTCGGCGAAGAAATCACCAGCATGCGAGCCATTTTAGCTGAAGGCTACGATGCAGTGTTCGTCGGTACAGGAGCACCCCTCGGTAAGTGGCTAGACCTTCCAGGGCATGAAGAGGCTAGCGAGAATATACATACAGGCATCGAATGGCTCGCGAACGTGGCTTTCGAACATATTTCGAGTGTAGGTAAAAAAGTACTCGTGCTCGGCGGAGGCAACACCGCGATGGATTGCTGTCGCACCTCAAAGCGAATTGGCGGCGAAGAAGTTTCTGTAGTGGTGAGAAGTGGCTTCGACGAGATGAAGGCCTCCCCTTGGGAAATAGAGGATGCCATGAACGAAGACATCCCCATTCTGAATTTTCACGTACCCAAGCGCTATATAGTCGAAGATGGCAAGCTCGTCGCCATGGAGTTCGAAAAGGTTCGCAAGGAGATCGATGCCGATGGCAGGAGACAGCTCGTCCCGACAGGCGAAGAGCCAGCGATCCTGCCCTGCGATGACGTGCTTTGTGCCATCGGCCAGGAGAATAGCTTTCCATGGATAGAGCGAGACCTGGGTATCGAGTTTGACAAGTGGGAAGTGCCCGTTTTGAATAAATCCACTTTCCAATCGACCAACGAGAAGGTCTTCTTCGGCGGCGATGCTGCTCTGGGGCCAGACAATATCATCACTGCTGTTGCGCATGGACACGACGCCGCGGTATCGATCCATATGTCATGCGAGAATCAGGACATCACGAAGCGCCCTAGTCCCCTAACAAATCTCAGCAGTCAAAAGATGGGAATTCACCAGTGGTCCTATAAGAATGACATTAGCAATGACCTACGCTATGCCGTACCCCATGCCGACAAGCAGACGACGCTGAACGACATTAACATTGAAGTCGAGCTGGGCTTCGATGAGCAACTCGCATTCAATGAGACCAAGCGCTGTTTGAACTGCGACGTGCAAACCGTATTTACCGACAAACTTTGTATCGAGTGCGATGCCTGCGTTGATATCTGCCCGACCGACTGCATTACATTTACTCAGAATCAAGATGAGACGGAACTGCGAAAAAATCTTCTCGCACCAGCCGAGAATGAGGAACAGGATATCTACGTTTCAGACATACTGATGACCGGACGCATTATGGCGAAAAATGAGGACCTGTGTCTGCACTGCGGCTTATGCGCCGAACGCTGTCCGACTAATGCCTGGGACATGCACAAATATCTTTTCAACACGGCCAAAGCAGAAAACGCATGTCAGAGTTAATTCAGAGCTCCAAGGTTGTCAGTCTTAGCAAGGTAAATGACTTCGTTGTGAAGTTCGCCAATGTGAACGGCTCAGGCTCTGCTAGCGCGAACAGCATGTTTGCCAAGGCAGTGTTCAGAATGGGAATTCCCATCAGCCCGCATAACATCTTCCCTTCGAACATACAGGGACTTCCTACCTGGTATGAAGTTAGAATCAACGAACAAGGCTATCTCGGGCGACGCGAGGGCGTAGACCTCATAGTCGCTATGAATGAGCAAACAATTGGTAAAGATATCGCCTCTGTCTTACCGGGCGGTTACGTCCTCTATGATTCCTCCAAAGTGTTACCGAACGAACTGCTTCGCGACGACGTCAACTACCTTCCAATCCCACTTAAAGATATCTGCCTGCAAGAATTCGAGAAACCGACTCAGAGGCAGCTTTTTAAGAATATTGTCTATGTAGGAGCACTGTCCGCATTTCTCAATATCGATTTCAAGATTCTAACGGGCCTCGTTAGCGATCAATTCCGCGGCAAAGAAAAACTCATTCTACCGAATATCCATGCTCTCGAGCTCGGTCACCAGTACGCTAGCGATAACTTCGAATGCCCGCTAACGTTGAGACTGGAGCAGAGTGATAAGAATACCGGAAAAATCTTGATGGACGGCAATACCGCGATTGGGCTGGGAAGCGTTTACGGCGGAGCCACCGTCGCATCCTGGTATCCACTTACTCCCTCCACATCAGCAGTAGATAGCTTCGCCAAGTACTGCAAGCGCCTTCGCATTGATGCGGGAAGTGGCAAGAAGAAATACTCTATCGTGCAGGCCGAAGATGAACTCGCAGCCATTGGCATTGCAATCGGCGCAGGTTGGAACGGCGCACGAGCATTCACCGCAACCAGCGGCCCGGGCATCTCATTGATGCAGGAATTTCTCGGCCTCGCTTACTTTTCCGAAGTACCGGTCGTGCTTTTTAATATTCAACGCGTCGGGCCTTCTACCGGCATGCCAACGCGCTCGCAACAGGGCGACCTGCTCTGCTGCGCCTATGCCTCGCACGGGGATACAAAACACGCACTGTTGTTTCCATCGACTCCCAAGGAATGTTTTGAGGACGCCGCTAACGCATTCGACATCGCCGACCGCATACAGTCGCCGGTGATAGTGATGAGCGATCTAGAGCTAGGCATGAACGAACAGATTTGCGATCCGCTTAATTGGGATGACAAAAGTCAATACGACAGAGGGAAAGTGCTATCCGCCGAGCAGCTTGAGGACATCGAAAGATACGGCCGTTACCTGGATTCCGATGGCGATGGTATCCCCTATCGCACTTATCCAGGGACCCATCCGAACAGAGGCAGCTATTTTACCCGCGGTAGCTCACACGACTCCTATGCAGCATATACCGAGGATGGAACCGTCTATGCAGAAGTCATGGACAGACTGACTCTGAAAATGAAGACTGCTATCAGCTATCTACCAGCACCGGAGATTTCCGAGGCTACTGCGAACAAATTGGGACTGGCTTTCATCGGCACCACAGCGAGTGCCATCAAGGAAGTACTAGATAGCCTAACAAAGAAGGGCATCTCTCTAGATACGATGCGCATCCGCGCCTTTCCTTTTCACGATAGTGTTGCAGACTTCTTCGAGAACCATGAACTCGTTTATGTCATTGAACAGAATCGCGATGCACAGCTGAAGAGCCTGCTAAAGATCGAATGCAACATCAACGAGGAGAAGATGCGCTCGATCCTCAGCTACGATGGTGTATTGATTACCGCGCAACACATAGAGAAATCCATTTTGGATTCAATGCAAGACTTAGACGCAAGCGGCGAAGTACCCGCGTGAGGCGACCCAGGCTATGAGTTATATCAGCAAACCGAAATTCAAGCACCCACAGATGCGGACCAATGATATTGGTCTGACTCGTAGGGACTACGAAGGCACTCTCACTACATTGTGCGGCGGCTGCGGACACGACTCTATAAGCGCAGCTATCATTCAGGCTGCGTCCGAAATGTCGCTTGAGCCGCATCGGGTAGCCAAGATATCGGGAATAGGCTGTTCCTCAAAGATACCTTCCTATTTCCTGAATAAGGCTCATGGATTTAACTCCGTACACGGTCGAATGCCATCGGTGGCCACTGGCGCCAACATCGCAAACAAGGAACTCTACTACGTAGGCGTTTCCGGAGACGGTGACAGCGCATCAATAGGGCTGGGTCAGTTCTGTCACATCGTCAGGCGACGAATTAATATGCTATATATAGTCGCTAACAACGGCACATACGGCCTTACCAAAGGCCAGTTGTCTGCGACCGCCGATTTAGGGTCAAGAACCAAATCGGGCGAGGAAAGTCAGTTTGACAATATCGACATGGCCACGTTGGCCATCGAATTAGGTGCGAGTTTCGTGGCACGCAGTTTCTCCGGAGATAAGAAACAACTAGTCCCACTTTTACAGGCCGGACTGACACACAAAGGATTCGCATTCATCGACGTAATCTCTCCCTGCGTTACATTCAACAATACAGAAGCCTCTACCCACGGTTACAAGAACATGTGGGAGAATTATATATCTTTGAGCGAAGTCGATTTCGTGCCGATGCGTGAGGAAATAACCACGAGTTATGCTGCGGGAAAGGAGAAGGAGATTACTCTGCACGACGGGTCTGTTATTCACCTGCATAAGACTGGCAATAACTACGATCCTTCCGACAAAGAGAACGCCTTGCATCACATCAATGCACACAAGAAACAAGGCAAGATTGCGACGGGCCTACTCTATATCAATCAGTCTACGGGAGATTTGCACGAATTACAGGAGACTGTAGACAAGCCTCTCAATAGTCTCGGCAATCTGGAACTCTGCCCCGGTAGCGAGGCACTGAACGACATAAACAACACGTTTCGCTAGCAGCTGTTATTTACGCTCCACCTTCAACAGATCATAGGCGGCTTTAATCGCCTGGGTTTTTTCTGTCGCGATATCCATCATCTCCTCGGGTAGCCCTTTAGCTACTAACTTGTCGGGATGATGCTGGCTCATCTGCTTTCTGTAAGCCTTCTTCAATTCTATATCGCTACAACTTGGCGCCACGCCGAGTAGCTCATATGCTGCCTGAATCTTTTCCTTTGACGATTCGCTATCGATGAAATGTGCCTGACCTGAGAGTCGTGCCAGCAAGGCTTCGAAATCGGCCTTGGTGTAGCCAAGATCGCTGGCAATACCCGCTAGTAGCTCATGCTCTTTTGTATCCAGGCGGCCATCCGCAAAGGCGGTAGCTGTAATGATTTCGAGAAACATTTGAATCAGGTTTCTGCGTCTGAAAATTTCCCGTTTAAATTGTCCAAGAACCTCGTGTACAGGAAAACCGACCTTCTTGCCTTCATTAAAGAGATTGATCGCTACGCTGCGCTGTTGCTGGTTTAGACGCATTTGGTCCATGACTCGTTTGGCCATGGCGATCTCGTCATTGGTAACACGGCCGTCGGATTTGGCAACATATCCCATGACTGAGAAGGTCGTAGTGAAGAATACGGACTGCACTCTCTCTGTAGCGCCTAGGCCCAGCGAATCTTCTCGTGAGAGGCCATCTAGCCCGCCATCGAAATAATTGCCAAGAGCCGCCCCTAAGACCGCTCCCAGAGGGCCTCCCATCATGAAGCCGAACGTGCCACCTACTACCTTTCCCCACCAACTCATATTTTGACTCGTTACTTCACAGTGAAAAGTTTAATCCTGTCATCCACGCTGTAGCTCCAATTCCGAGTCGTCACGCTAAAGTGTCGACCACTAATTAGGGCAATGGCGGTGAAGTTTACTAGGAAATTAGGCGTTGAAACCAGTTCTTGTCTAACTCTTTCCTGCAGCCGTCTAGCTGAGCCGCGAACCGACTTGAATTCGCCTGCACGCGACCGGCTGCATCTAGCAACCAATCTTTGTTTCGATAACTGGCACGCTGATAGCCACCATTTCCTTCATGGTAGGCGTAGTAAAGGTGCATAGCGTTGTCATTCGAAATATTGCTGATTCGAGTAGAATTGGCGTTATACCAGCCGACGAAATCGATCGCATCCTCAAAATTTCTACGCGAGGCACGGGTATTCCCCGACTTCTGCTCGTATTCCTGCCATGTCTCATCTAACGCCTGGGCATAGCCATAGGCAGAACTGGGGC
>CAXBLN010000099.1:0-13866 GCA_963976555.1 uncultured Gammaproteobacteria bacterium | reverse complement strand
TCCGCGATGCATCCTGACAGTTTGATCAAAGAGTTTTCATTGAGAAATTCGCGAAAATCCTCAATCTCTTTACTCTCTGGATTCTCCACGGTGAATAGTCGATCGTATAGCCGTATCTGAATCGGCACTCCTTTAGACTTAGACACCCAGTGGATAACACCCTTAACCTTGCGCCCCTCGGGCTTCTTCCCGAGGGTATCCAGGTCGACACTGCAGTGTAGCTCGACAATCTTTCCTGCATCGTCCTTTACGACATTGTCGCACTTGATTACGTAGGCCCCGCGCAACCGTACTTCGCCTCCGGCAATCAGTCGCTTGAAGCCCTGTGGTGGCACCTCTTCGAAATCGGATCTGTCGATCACCACGCTTGCCGTGAGGGGAACCAGGCGGCGACCCAGAGATTCATCCTTCGGGTGATTGGCCATGTCGAGAGTCTCTAGATGGTCAGCAGGCAAGTTAGTCAGTACCACGGTGAGCGGATCGAGCACACACATCGCTCGCGGGCTGTGCTTGTCGAGATCTTCGCGAATTGCATGTTCCAGCATACCAAGATCGACTACGCTGTCGCTGCGTGCAACTCCAACACTCTCACAGAAGTTTCGAATAGCAGCAGAGGTAAACCCTCTTCTGCGCATTCCTGCCAAAGTCGGCATACGTGGGTCATCCCAGCCGCCCACCACGCCGCTATCAACCATCTCCTTGAGTTTGCGCTTGCCCACTATCGTATAGTTCAGCTTCAGCTTGGCGAATTCCGTCTGCTCGGGTAAAACGTAGTCTGTACCTTTGAGGTCGCTGGCCTCGCTAAGCGATTCTATGTCCAGGCTGTGCAATATCCAATCGTATAGCGGGCGATGATCTTCGAATTCCAGTGTGCACAGCGAATGGGTAATGCCTTCGATGGCATCCGATATGCAGTGGGTATAGTCATAGGTGGGATAGATGCACCACTTAGACCCTGTCTGATGATGCTCGATATGACGAATCCGATACAGCACCGGGTCGCGCATATTGATGTTCGGCGAGGCCATGTCGATCTTTGCACGCAGACTGCAGGCACCATCGGCAAATTCGCCGGCACGCATACGATCGAACAGGTCCAAATTCTCAGCAATCGAACGCTCTCGCTGCGGGCTGTTTTTGCCAGGCTCAGTTAGCGTTCCGCGGTATTCACGTGCCTGATCTGCGCTGAGATCACACACGTAGGCCTTGCCAGTCTCGATGAGCTGCACCGCGAAGCTATATAACTGCTCGAAGTAATTAGAGGAATAGCGCACATCGCCATTCCACTGAAATCCCAGCCAGGAAATATTGTCCTTGATGGCATCTACATATTCCTGGCTCTCCTTCTCCGGGTTTGTGTCGTCGAAGCGGAGATTGCAAAGGCCTCCATTCTCTGCGGCCACGGTAAAATTGAGGCATATCGACTTGGCATGACCAATATGCAAATAACCATTTGGCTCTGGTGGAAATCGAGTGTGCACGCGCCCGCCGTGCTTATTCTCTTTCAGGTCCTCAGCAATCTTGTTGCGGATGAAATTAGACGAAGAGCTGCTATCGACAGCCACGCCCGTGAGTGTGCTACCGGAATTTTTATCTGCCATCGCGAGGGTTCTACTTTCTCTGCTGGTATTGCACTTCAATCCGAATGAGACTGTCGTGGCGCGCGTAAAACGCTTATTATAGCGTTTTCTGCATTGCCATAACAAAATGTTTCCGAATATCCTCAGATGCTGAGGTGAGGCACTCAGTATTCGACCATCCCTTGTGTGCTCTATTGAGATAGAGACACAAGATTTCATTTAAGACACACACTCTCAACTTCCACTTAACGACAGGTAGTAGACATGATCACACTAAAGACCAACTACGGCGCAATTACCGTAGAGCTCGACTTCGAAAAGGCGCCAATTTCCTCCGAGAACTTCCTGAAATATGCCAAATCCGGGTTCTACGATGGCACCATCTTCCATCGGGTTATCAACGATTTCATGATTCAAGGCGGCGGCTTCGAGTCCGGTCTCAAGCAAAAAGAAAACGGCATTCCTATTGAGAACGAGGCAGACAACGGCGTAAAAAATCTAATCGGCACCCTGTCCATGGCAAGAACAGCTGTACCTCACTCGGCCACATCGCAGTTTTTCATCAACGTCGGCGACAATCATTTCCTGAATCACAGCAGCAAGACTGAGCAAGGTTGGGGCTATGCCGTCTTTGGCAAAGTAATAGACGGCATGGATGTGGTCAACAAGCTAAAGGAGTGCGAGACCACATCTATAGGCGGCCACCAAGACGTACCCGTTGATGAGATCATTATCGAATCTGTCGAAATCGCTGAAGCGGATTAATTTTGTCCAGTAGAATTCTGTTCATATCCGACTTACACCTCGAAGACGATAGGCCGGATATCACTGCGGCGCTTCTTGGCTTCCTTGAACGCAACAAGGCCGCCTGCAAAGCATTGTATATACTTGGTGATCTGTTTGAGGTCTGGATTGGAGACGACGGCGCTACAAAGCTCAGCGAACGTATTGCTATCGCCCTCAATGACTTTAATCAGGCGGGGAGCGATATATTCATCCTGCATGGCAATCGCGATTTCTTGATTGGAGGTGACTTTGTAGCGCGTTGTGGTGCGACACTAATCGATGACTCGACCGTCATCGATACGGCGGCGGGTCCTGCCCTTGTGCTGCATGGCGACGATCTGTGTACGGACGATGTCGACTATATACAGTTTCGCAGCATGGTGCGACAGGATAGCTGGCAGCGCGACTTTCTGGCGCAGTCACTTTCCGAACGACTAGCCTTCGCCGATCAGGCTAGACAGCGAAGCCAGGAGGCGACCTCTATTAAGGAAAATTCCATCATGGATGTAAACCGTAGTCAGGTAGAGCAGCGACTGCATGAATACGGACAGACGCTGATGATCCACGGTCACACGCATCGCCCACAAATACATGAGGTTCAACTCGTCGAGCCTATCGATTCAACATCAACAGCCACGCGGGTGGTACTTGGTGATTGGGATAGAAATGGCTGGTATGCCGAAATTAACGCCGATGGCCTGACACTGGAGAAATTCCCACTCTAGACTTGGCTGGGACGAGGTAGCGCGCATGATGAGCCTCGCTAAGTAGCAGCAGATCATTCTCGATAATCTCACACAGCTGCGATAGCTCCATGCCCTCATAGCTTCCCAAGGCGTACACGCCATAGTCTTCGAGCTTCTCGATGCGACTATGCCCCTTCTTCAGAAGGTTGTGCAGCCAGCAGTAAGGAGACAGGGATTCGTCATAGGGAATCTGAAAGCGATCGAGACCCGCTTTCAGGTTAGGCACAGAAAAAATGCGCAGCTTCGTTTCGAGGATCTGGGTGTTCAGCCTTTCTATTCTGCTCAATACGGCAGATTTCGCCGCATCATCGTAAGCATTCCAATTAATCACCTCGAATGAATAGCGCTTGCATCCGCGACACACGACATCGCCGAGTGAGGTGGTAGAACAAATACCGAGACAGGGTGTTTTGATAGTGGCCATGAAAAGTAACGCTAGTGTCTTGAGTAAAATAGTCGTAAGCAAGGGCAGAGACTTTAACAAGTTCTACCTATTTGTAAACAGTAGCAGATTCAATCCAGCGATCAGTAGCTGACTGGTTTAATGCCTCAGATGCCATCGCCTGGTTCGGAGAAAACCATCTATTCACAGCCAGCGCTAACTGGATTTTTACCTGTTATTACAGTAGACTACGCGCACACTACGACCCCTTGCCGCGCCCACATTTCGAGATGATCAGCACTACTATCTTCGGACATTAGCAGGCCAGGCTTAGACCATTTGCAAGATGACACTCCTGTTACGTGACTCTTAATCGCCCACTTCGATCGCGCCCTTCCAGGCTCGAACGAATAGAAGCACTGACAGCGCCAAACCGAAGAGGATAGAACTTTGTTAGAAGCCTATAGAGAACATGTAGCCGAACGTGCCGAAGAAGGCATCGTACCGAAACCCCTTTCAGCCGAGCAGGTCGCTGGGCTCGTTGAGCTGCTCAAGGCGCCGACTGCCGGCGAAGAAGAGTTCATTCTCGATCTATTGTCCAACCGCGTACCCGCAGGTGTAGACGAGGCCGCCTACGTGAAGGCTGCATTTTTGTCTGCTGTTGCGAAGGGCGAGGCAGAATCACCACTTATTGACAAACTATTGGCGGTCAAATTACTCGGCACCATGCTCGGTGGCTACAACATAGCCACTCTGGTCGAATTGTTAGATTCAGACGAATTGGCTGCTGCCGCCGCAGACGAGCTAAGTCACACCCTGCTAGTGTTCGATGCCTTTTATGATGTAGCCGAAAAAGCGAAAGCGGGCAATGCCCAGGCTAAACGTGTTATGCAGTCCTGGGCAGATGCAGAATGGTTCACGAGACGCCCCGCGCTCGCAGACAAAATCACCGCCGTCGTATTCAAAGTGCCGGGCGAGACCAACACCGATGACCTCTCCCCCGCTCAGGATGCCTGGTCTCGACCCGACATCCCGCTGCACGCGCAGGCGATGTACAAGAACCCGAGAGATGGCGTCACTAATGCTCCAGAACAGATCAGGGAGCTGGAACTCACAGGCCACCCAGTCGCGCTAGTTGGCGATGTGATGGGAACCGGTTCGTCACGTAAATCGGCGACGAATTCAGTGCTATGGCACATCGGCGACGACATGCCCTACATCCCAAACAAGAGAGATGGCGGAATCTGTATAGGCGCTAACATCGCTCCAATTTTCTATAACACGATGGAAGATGCTGGCGCCCTGCCTATCGAATGTGTCGTAGACGATCTCAACACGGGCGACGTCATCGACATCGATGTTTACCAAGGCCGTATCACCAATCACGAGAGTGGCGAGCTAATCTGTGACTTTGAGCTGAAGACGCAAATGCTTCTGGACGAAGTGCGTGCCGGAGGCCGTATACCACTGATCATCGGCCGCGGACTTACCCAACGCGCCCGAGAAGAGCTAAAACTGGAAGCCTCTACTCTATTCCGCACCCCGGTAACGGCTGCAGAGTCCGATAAGGGATTCACCCTGGCTCAGAAGATGGTCGGCAAGGCCTGTGGCGTCGAGGGTGTTCGACCTGGAAGCTATTGCGAACCCAAGATGACTACAGTGGGTAGTCAGGATACTACCGGCCCAATGACCCGCGACGAATTAAAAGACCTCGCCTGTCTCGGCTTCTCCGCCGACCTCGTCATGCAATCTTTCTGCCACACAGCAGCCTACCCAAAGCCGGTGGATATAGAGACGCAGCACACGCTTCCCGATTTCATTCAGACTCGTGGCGGCGTCTCCCTGCGTGCCGGTGATGGCATCATCCACTCCTGGCTGAACCGCATGCTGCTGCCGGACACCGTAGGCACCGGCGGCGACTCCCATACGCGCTTCCCTATCGGCATTTCTTTCCCAGCCGGCTCCGGACTCGTCGCCTTCGCGGCCGCCACAGGCGTTATGCCATTAGACATGCCCGAATCTGTATTGGTACGCTTCAAGGGTGAGATGCAGCCAGGCATTACCCTGCGCGATCTCGTCAACGCAATTCCCTATGCTGCACTGAAGAGCGGCGATCTCACCCTCGCGAAAAAGGGTAAGAAGAATGTCTTTTCCGGTCGCATTCTCGAGATCGAAGGCCTACCTAATCTCAAGGTTGAACAGGCATTCGAAATTTCAGACGCCTCGGCGGAACGATCCGCTGGCGGCTGCAGCATTCGGCTCGGCAAGGAGCCGATCATCGAATACTTCAAATCAAACATCACGCTACTACGCTGGATGATAGACAATGGCTATCAGGACGCACGCACGCTAGAGCGACGCGCACAGGCTATGGAGGCATGGTTAGAGAACCCCGAACTACTCGAGCCAGATAGCGATGCCGAATACCACAAGGTAATCGAGATCGATCTCAACGAGATCAAAGAGCCCCTGCTCGCCTGCCCGAATGACCCGGATGACGTGAAGACACTTTCCGATGTGCAGGGCACGAAGATTGACGAGGTCTTTATTGGCTCCTGTATGACTAACATCGGTCACTTCCGCGCTGCTGCCGAAGTTCTGAAGCAAGTTGAGGGCGGGCTACCTACGAAGCTTTGGATAGCGCCTCCGACCAAAATGGATGAGCATCAACTAAGCGAAGAAGGCATCTACAATGTGTTCGGCGTCTCAGGTGCAAGAACCGAAATGCCTGGGTGCTCTCTGTGCATGGGTAATCAGGCGCGAGTAGCACCAAACTCGACGGTCGTCTCGACTTCTACAAGAAACTTTCCAAATCGTCTGGGTCAGGGAGCGAATGTCTACTTATCCTCATCGGAACTGGCAGCGGTCTGTTCGGCATTAGGAAAGATTCCAACCATGGATGAATACATGGGTTATATGGCAAATATCAATACAATGTCAGATACCATCTATCGCTACTTGAACTTCCACGAGATAGCGGACTTCATGGAGGCGGCGGACCGCGCCAAGAACATCCCACTGACCAACGTCAAAGATGTCGCATAACTCTGCCGGGCATTAGGTCATACACAATAAAAAAGGTGGCAAGTGCCACCTTTTTTATATCTAAAAGTTCAACCAATACCCTCACACTGTACTTTTCTCGACTACCTCAAACACGTCTTTCGATAATTCATCCTGCGCCTTGATCCGCTGCAACTGCGACTGCATCATGGCCTGACGTTTAGGATCGAATTTCTTCCAGCGCGTCAACGGTGTGAGCAGTCTGGACGCAACCTGCGGGTTGAGTTTGTCGAGTATCAGCACCTGATCGGCAAGGAACTCGTAGCCCTCCCCGCTGGCATCATGAAAACCAGTATGATTCTGAGCGCAGAACGCGCCGATCAATGAACGCACTTTATTAGGATTTCTAATATCGAAATCCGAGTGAGCGAGCAACTCCTTCACCTGTGCCAGAGTTCCAGGTAATTGACAGACAGCCTGTACGATAAACCATTGATCAACCACAAGTGGCTCGTGACTCCACTGCTCATAGAAATTCCTCAGCGCATCGCGCTTCTTCTCGAGGGCCATCGCCGCCGCGCTATTGACAAGACAGCGCAGTCCCGCGAGCTGATCCGTCATATTGCTCGCCTGAACAAATTGACTCTGCGCCAACTCAGTAGATTCGTCTTTGCTGCTTCTAATAAGGTAGCTAAGGGCCAGATTTTTAAGCGATCTTCGCGCGATGGACTGGGCATCTGCCGTGTAAGCAACATCGCTCACATTGCTCCGATAGACATCAAGAAACAGCGTATAGAATTTATCTGCCAAGCCATTTAATAGGAATTCACGCACTTCATGAATGCTCTCAACATCGGCAACTTCTGCGCTCTCGATGAGGAAGCCGACGGTAGGCAGACTCAGTAATTGCGCTACCATCGCCTTATCCAGCTTCGGGTTTTCCAGTGTCGAATTGAGCACACCGCTATAGGCCTGAATCAGGCTCGAAGGCAGGACTAATTCTTCACCCGCCACTCGGCTCGCCTGTAACTCGTCGAAAAGATCGATAGCGAGCAACTGAGAGGCATCCCATCGGTTGAAGCCATCACTATCGTTCACCATGAGAAATAACAGATCGTCCCGCGAATACTTATAACGGAGGCGAACCGGCGCGCTAAAACCACGCAGCAGCGAAGGAATCGGCTCCGCATCTATCCCCTCGAACACGAATTGTTGATCCGCTTCGGTGACAGCAAGCACCCTATCGGCAGCCGCTGCCTCTTCGCCGATCAATCTGAGCGGCTGGTCTTTGCCATCGTGCCCGATGAGCCCCAGACGCAGGGGTATGTGGAAAGGTTTCTTGTTGGTCTGCCCAGGGGTATCGGGACAATTCTGTTTTACGCTGAGCGTGTACTGCTTCTTGGCCGCATCGAAGGAGCCAGTCACAGAGACGACAGGTGTCCCCGCCTGATAGTACCAATTTCGAAACTGACCGAGGTCGATGCCGCTAGCATCTTCCATAGCCTTGACGAAGTCTTCCGTGGTCACGGCCTGACCATCGTGGCGCTCGAAATACAGATCGCTGCCTGCCCTGAATTTTTCCTTCCCCAGTATCAGGCTAATCATGCGTACGACTTCTGCACCCTTCTCATAGATCGTCACAGTATAGAAGTTTGCGATTTCCATATAGGAATCTGGCCGCACCGAATGAGCCATGGGGCCGCCGTCTTGGGCGAACTGAACGGTCTGCAGTAAGGAGACATCCTCTACCCGCTTAACCGTGCGAGACCCCATATCTGCAGAAAACTCGGAGTCTCTGAACACCGTGAAGCCTTCTTTCAGACTTAATTGAAACCAGTCGCGACAGGTAACGCGGTTGCCAGACCAGTTATGAAAATACTCGTGGGCGACGACTGCCTCTACCCGCTGAAAGGAAAAATCTGTGGTGGTCTTCGGGTTCGCAAGCACGCAGGAAGTATTGAAGATATTGAGCCCCTTGTTCTCCATCGCTCCCATGTTGAAGTCATCGACTGCGACGATCATGAAAATATCCAGATCATACTCGCGGCCATACACCTCTTCGTCCCAGCGCATCGAGTTCTTCAGAGACAGCATCGCATGATCGCACTTATCTATATCCTTCTCTTCGACAAATATCTGCAGCTCGATCTTTCTTCCGCTGCAGGTCTCGAAGGTATCGTCCAGGCTTACCAAGTCTCCTGCCACCAAGGCAAACAGGTAGCTCGGCTTCTTGAATGGATCCTCCCAGGTGACCCAGTGTCTTTCCGGCGCATCGTCAACGACACCGCTCGCGATGTTATTGCCATTGGAAAGCAGAACCGGATACTTCGCCTTCTCAGCCACAACCGTGGTAGTGAACTTCGACATGACATCGGGACGGTCGAGATAATAGGTGATACGACGAAAGCCCTCGGCCTCGCACTGGGTGCAGAAGATCTTCTTCGACTTGAACAAGCCTTCGAGCGCCGTATTATTCTGCGGCTCGATGCGCGTATGACATTCGAGATGAAATTCCTTGAATCCGACACCGAGTAATATCTCCAGGTCGAGAACCGTCAGACTCTCATCGTCCTGCAGATACTGCGACGATTCCAGAGGCGTCCCGTTTATCATCAACTTTTCGAGCTGCAAAAGTTGGCCATGCAGTTCCAGGCTTTTGCCTTCCGGGGCATCTGCCTGATCGTTGCGTTTGAAAAGTAATTTCGCGACAACCGTGGCATGATCTTCGTAGAGATCGAAATGCAGAGCAGTGGTCTCGATAGTAAAAGGTGGCGGCCTATAGTCCTTCAGAAAAGTAGTTCTGGCCGAGGCATTTTTCATAGTCTAAAACTCTCGTTGTCTGGGTTTAATTTGCGGGAAGAATCGCTATGCCTGCAACATGAAGCTAGCAATGCAACGCGACTTCGTAGCCGGAGAAACGGCGCATGTTAATGACGCCGGAATCCAGAATCAGGTATTGCCCCTTGATGCCTAGCAGCTTCCCTTCCACGATGGGCGTCTTGTCGAAATTCAGGGAGGAAATTTTTTCGGGATAGCTCGCTACAGGATACTCGATAGAAACGACATCGACACCATTCAACACGCTGATCGCGAAGAAGCCAAATTTGTCCTCGAGCTCCTTCATATCGGACGCACATTCACCGAGTAAGCGTTTAGCCTCAGCGTGCATGTCCAAGCGAGTAGCATCACCCTTCAGCATGTCGCGCCAGTTCGTCTTATCCGCCACGAATTGCTTAAACATCACTTCCACGGAACCGGACTGCAGCCTCGTGCGCACGCGAATTATAGCGAGCGCCTGTGTAGCTCCCTGATCGATCCAACGCGTGGGCACCTGTGTAGCGCGGGTAATGCCAACCTTTAGGCCCGATGAGTTGGCTAGATAGACAATATGATCCTGCATGCAGTAGCGCTCACCCCAAGCCGGGTCACGGCAGCTTCCCTGATCGAAATGACATTTCTCCGGGTGAATGATACAGGAATCGCATTCAGCCAATTTCTGAAAACAGGGATAGCAGTAGCCCTGATTGAAGCTTTTGCTAGTCTTGCGCCCACAGTTCACACAGTTGATCAGGCCGCTAAATTGCAGGCTAATCTTCTTTTCGATAAGCGGATTGAGTTCTACCTCGTTATCGCCCAAACGCAGCTTATACTCGACTGGCTGCGAGAGGCGGCTGCGCATCTTTCTTACGGTACCCTGCGCTACGTTCTTCATCCCTTGCTTCCTTCTTTGCTCATGGAGTCGTCAAGTCCCGCCATAGTGACCGATAGAGTTTGCGACTCTGGCGACTTACTCTTGCAGCTAGCTGACAGATCGAAGCCTATTCTATCTTGTTCAGGCAGGTGTTTCGCTTCAAACAGAATGATTGCCTGCATGCAGAAATCTCGCTGCTGCGCCCCCAGACGCTTGCCATCCGGCCATCTACTGAGTTCTATCGCGAGCTTGAGCGCCTCATAGATTTCCACGCTCATCTCATCAATCAGCCCGCCAATGGATTCGGGCTTACTCAGTAGCAGTCGCTCGATTCCCAGTTGTGTATTATCAGACATCTAAAACCTTCCCAAAGCTAAAGCTAGCCGCCAATAGACTGACGGGACAGCACAAACCGATATAAAATTACAACGCCCGCACCCATTACAAGGCCGGCCAACAATCCACCTGCGTGAGCGGCACTCGCTATCCACGACGAAGCAATTATTTCCATGGCAATTAATGCTACGACAAACACGCCAAACATCTTGTTGTTGATGAGAAGCTGACTGCGCGGCATAAATGCATGCACAAGCCAGGTGTACCCAACGAGCCCATAGACCACACCGGACATGCCGCCAAAATTGTTATATCCGGTGTAGAGGAATTGCGCTGTATTCCCCAGAAATGAACAGAACAGTATCAACACTATATAGAGCCAACGCGGATGCGCGCTCTCTAGTTGTCGTCCGAAATACCAGAGCCACATCATATTGAAAACGATGTGAAGCTCGCCGAAATGAAGCAGCATCGGACCGAAGGTGCGCAACATCGTCACTGGACTATCGATGCTCGCAAGCAATGAGAAAAATCCGGAATTATCCAGCACCGGATAGAAAAGAAACGCTACCCGCTGCGGTTGCGATCCAAGAGAGCTGATTAGCGCTACCAATAAGCAGGCACTGATCAGTGAAAAACTTACAGGAGCGCGTTGGAAGGCGAGGAGTAACAGGCTTACCATACCCGCCGGATTGAATGCGGGGGTAGTTTTATTCCGGGCGTCATTTGCAGATGCCGAGTCCTGCTCGAATGTCCAAGTCGCGAGCGCCTCACGAATCAGCGTCGCTTGCTGCTCGCCCTGCACCCAGATTACCTGCTTGCCAGACTCTTCGTTGATGCGATGCGCGATACCCTGGCTCTGCATGAACTGACTGAACTGCAATAGATTAACTTCTATGGGCAAACTTGCCGCTCTAATCATCGTCCCTTACCAAGCGGCTGCCCCAGCCTAGCTTACTTCGACAGGCCTGGTAGAAAGTGTGCTCGGGAGGGTGTATCAGCTTCAATGGCACTTCCTTCTTCCTCACTACTATTTCATCGCCAGCAGACGCTTTAAACACCACCTGCCCGTCACAACTAACCTGAGGCTGCAGAATCTCATCGGAAGACACGACTATCCGTATCTCGCTATCGCCATCTACAACAATAGGGCGGCTACCGAGGGAATGGGGATACATTGGTACGAGCACGACTGCATTCAGGCTTGGATGCATTATGGGACCGCCAGCAGACAATGCGTAGGCTGTAGAGCCGGTCGGAGTCGCTACGATCAGACCATCCGATTCCTGACTATAGACAAATTTACCATCAACGAATAATTCGAACTTGATCATCTGCGCCGCCCTACCCGGATGGAGTACGACGTCGTTCAATGCAGAGCCTTGGAATTGCTCTGGAGAATTCTTATCGAGATTTGGTCGCGCTGCAACGTCGAGGAGAAATCGCGAATCGACGCTGTAGTTGCCATCGAGCACTGCCGTGATGCCCTCTTCTAACTCTTCGGGGAGAATGTCAGTAAGAAAACCCAGACGCCCGCGATTGATACCTATTACCGGCACCTGATCCGATGCTACGAACTTCGCAACATTCAACATACTGCCGTCGCCGCCGACCACTATGACCAGATCGCAGAACTTCGAAAGTTCTTCGCGTTTGCACTGCTTCTGACCGTGATTTTCTACCAGCTTTGCCGTGTGGTCGTCCAAGATTATGGTCAGCTCTTTGGTGTTTAAGAATGCCAAAAGTCGGTGCAAAGTATCCACCACCCCGGCATGACCGGGACGACCCACTAGTCCTATGTTGTTGAATTCTGACATCGCCAGCCCTTTAACTGTTTCTGCCTGAGAATCACACCGCGCGCGGCACTACCCATCTGCAGCCCAAGCGCACGAGTATAGCACGCTGGCCGCCCACATCAGGAGCCCAAAAGATGCGCTTGTCGGCCGCTAACTGCTGGCGAATTCCAACAGAATCCTGCCCGGCAATAGCGACCGGGATCTCTATACAACTCCGTGAAATACACACGGGAAAAGTAATTAGCTAGCTGCAATCGGCTCTAGAGGACTGCTCTTTGTCCGGCATAATCGATTGCCTGAACCAGCACCATTGCCGTCCTGTACATCATTACTAAACACGGCAGATGCACAATTAGCTGCGGATTCATGAGCGCTTTCTATTAGCAAGCCAGTCCCTAGCTGTTATGATGCGATTATGTTTGCCAAAGCTCGCCAGCTGACAAGGAATTTCGGCGTAAAAAAGCCTAAGGAATGGAGAGAGACGCTCGGCGAAATTTGATCTCAACGTCAATTTCTGACCGATGACAGTGGCACCCAAGGGAACCCAATATGAAGAGTGTTGAACTTTGAAAATACTAGTAACAGGCAGCGCTGGATTTATCGGTCACGCCCTCTCGCAGCGATTGCTCGCTCGTGGTGATGAGGTCGTCGGCATAGACAATTTAAATGACTACTACGACGTCAATCTGAAGAAGGCCAGACTAGCTCGGCTGTCGAGTCATGAAAACTTCAGCATCTTCGAGACAGATCTGGAGAATGCTGAGGCCATCGCAAAGATATTTAGGGAAGAAAAACCGCAACGTGTAGTGAACCTCGCGGCGCAGGCAGGCGTGCGCTATTCCCTTCAGAACCCTCAGGCTTATGTAAGTGCTAACCTGGAAGGTTTCGTGAACGTTCTCGAAGGCTGTCGCCATAATGAAGTGGAACACCTGGTCTATGCATCCAGCAGTTCGGTTTATGGAAGCAATAAGGCACTCCCCTTCTCCGTACACAACAATGTAGATCACCCGGTCAGTCTGTACGCAGCGAGCAAGAAAGCCAATGAGCTTTTTGCACACACATACAGCCATCTGTTTTCATTGCCTACCACCGGCCTTCGATTCTTCACAGTATACGGACCCTGGGGACGACCAGACATGGCTCTGTTCCTCTTTACTAGAGCGATCTTGGCGGGCGAACCCATAGACGTATTCAACAATGGCAATCACCGACGCGATTTCACCTATATCGACGACATCGTCGAAGGCGTAATACGCACGATCGACAAGGTAGCTACTCCGGGAGAAGATTACGATTCCTTCAATCCAGACCCAGCGACTAGCGACGCCCCGTATCGACTATTCAACATCGGCGGAGGCAATCCAGTCGAACTGATGCGTTATATAGAAACCATAGAGAATTGCTTAGGCATGAAGGCAGAGAAGAATTTTCTACCGATGCAAGCAGGAGACGTACCGGAAACAAGTGCCGACGTCAGGGCGCTGACAGATTACGTTGGCTATAAACCTCAGACGCAGGTTGAGACAGGCATCGCGCGTTTCGTCGA
>CAXBLN010000098.1:0-13984 GCA_963976555.1 uncultured Gammaproteobacteria bacterium | reverse complement strand
ACTTTGATTTAGCGCTACGAGCACCCTTGGCGACTGCACGTACGCGACCGTAGTCCATGGTGAAGAAATCTACCAGCAGACTGGTGTTCTGAAAGGGCTGAGTGTGTAATACGTAAGCCGGCTGAAGTGAAACTCTCGATTCCATGGTGCTGCCCGCTCACTCTATCTATCGACATAGCCCAGGCTCTGCAACGCCCGTTCGTCATCGGCCCATCCAGATTTCACTTTCACCCAGAGATTCAGCATGACCTTGCTTTGAAATGTGGTTTCCATATCCTCGCGTGCAGAGCTTCCGATCTGCTTGAGCCGTTCGCCATCCTTGCCGATTACAATGCGCTTCTGACCCTTGTTGTCTACCAGGATTAAACCATGGATGTGCAAGACAGACTTCGTCGTCTCAAATTTCTCTATCTCTACGGTCACTTCATAGGGTAGCTCATCGCCCAACTGTCTGGTGACCTTTTCCCGTATCAGTTCTGCAGCAAGAAACCTGGAACTGCGATCAGTGACCTGATCTTCGGGAAACAGAAAAGGTGCCTCGGGTAGCAATGCCTTCACCAGTTTATCGATCGTCTCCAGATTGTGGCCACCCAGGGCGGATACGGGAACGATCTCGGCGAAGTCTCGCTTCTTCGTTAGCTTTGCGATATGGGGCAGCAATTCTGTTTTGTCCTGCACCAGATCGATCTTATTGATTATCAGCAGAACCGGTACTTTTGCATAGGTCAGCGCGTCCAAAACGTATTGATCTGCCTCATTCCAGATAAAACGTTCAACCACGAATAGCACGACATCGACATCTTTTATGACGTTGCGCACAGTGTCGTTCATCACTTTGTTGAGTGCCTTGTTGAAACGAGCATTCAGGCCCGGCGTGTCAACGAAGAGACACTGATGGTGCTCATCGCTATTGATTCCTAATATCCTGTGACGAGTGGTCTGTGGCTTACGTGACGTGATACTTATCTTCTGCTGCAGAAGGTGATTTAGCAGCGTGGATTTACCCACATTCGGGCGACCCACGATCGCGATATAACCGCAGCGGGTGACACCTGTGCCTTGTTCTTCGCTAGGACTCATACTTGTTTTTCTGTTGCCTCAATCGATTCCAAAATTTTCTCCGCCGCCTGCTGCTGTGCCTCGCGCTTGCTGGAACCGGAACCCTCGGCATCGATATCCATGGATTCCAGGCTGCAGCTTACATGAAATATTTGCTCGTGTGCGGCACCGGAAATATCAACTACCTTGTATTCGGGTAATGCGCGGCCATGAGCCTGCAAAAACTCCTGCAAGCGAGTCTTCGCGTCTTTGCGCTTTGCCTTCTTCACATCGGCCGATAACTTATTTTGGTGCATCGAGATGACGAATGCCTTACAGGGCTTCATGCCCCCATCGAGATAGATCGCCGCTATAAGGGCTTCAACGCTATCGGCGAGTATAGAATCTCTATCGCTCCCGCCACTGCTCAACTCACCGCTGCCCAGCTGCAAGAACGCGCCCATGCCTAGCCTTCTGGCAACAGCAGCCAACGCCGGCTTGCTGACGAGGCTCGCCCGCATTCTACTGAGTTCACCTTCAGTGGCGTCGACATATTTTTCATGCAGCACTTCGGCAATGATAAAACCTAGCAAGGAGTCGCCTAAAAATTCGAGACGCTCATTATGTGAAGCACTCGCACTACGATGCGTCAGCGCGAGCTGCGCCAGGGCCGGATCAAGGAATTGGTAGGCTAGGGTTTGCTGGAGTTTTTCTAGTTTCTTGACCATCTATCGCAAAACGGTATTGAACTTAGCCACGACGTCTAGATTTGCCACCAGCTCCACGCGACGCTCATAGGCGATAGTGATAATTGCTTGATTGTTTTCCTTGCGCATCGTGATTGCGGAAAGGTCAAAGTCGGTGATGTTATTGATGCGTAAAGTTGTGGAAACACGCTGACGAATATCGGTAATCGTCATGTTAACCGCCTCGCCGTTCTCGACCAGTTCCTCACAGATACCCGTGACAAGATTGTTATCTACATACAGGGGAACGACCTTCAGGCCGAACGTAAGAAACATCACTACCAGCAGAAAAACCATCAACATGCCAAACTTGGAAACACCGGCTTGTTGTTTTAACGCATTTGATTTTATGTGTCTCATGATCTCACCCGTAGAACAGTTAGTTATGTACTTACAACTATTTGGACGCTCTAGCTTAAGCAGTTAGGCCTGGCAATACCGCAGAAGCTGTCACAAAATTCTTACAGAATACGCTGATTCCTGCCGAATGTAGGCAAGTGGAGCCCCGGCTCCTTGTGCATCCAGACCGCGATCGCCCTTCCGACTATATCTTCCTCAGGAACAGCACCCCATTCTCGGCTGTCGCTGCTATTATCGCGATTGTCCCCCATCATGAAGTAATGCCCATTCGGGATCACCCAGGTAGTTCGCGAACGCTGTCGGTTGACTGCCGATATATGCTGAGTAGCATGCTCAACTCCATTGATTGTCTCGCGATGCAGCGTGCCGGCCAATTCACCTAAATTCGTGTCGATAACAATATCTTCGACAAACTCTTCGTTGATCAGTTCGCCGTTCACGAACAGACGCTTGTCCTCATACCGTATAGTATCGCCCGGCAGGCCGATTACTCGCTTAATATAATAACTATTTACATGGGGAGGAATGAAGACCATGACATCGCCACGCTCCGGCTCGGCCACATCAATAATCTTCGTACCGATCACCGGAAGCCGCACGCCGTAGGCGTATTTGTTGACCAGAATAAAGTCGCCTACCTCCAGGGTTGGAATCATCGAACCGGTCGGAATCTGGAATGGCTCGACCAGGAATGAACGGAGTATCAACACAACCAGCAATACCGGGAAGAATGACTTCGCGTACTCGATAATCATCGGTTCCTGCGCCAGGCCGGCGACTGCTTCTGCGACCTCTTCTTCGCTCCTGCCTTTTGCCTGTGTCGCCTCGTAGTCTGCGATGGCCTGTATTCGATGTTTCTTAATCCACAGGGTATCGAGCAACCACAGCGCTCCGCAGGCGCTCACGAGACAAACCAATACCAGTGAAAAATCTATGTCCATGAGTTTTTGTTTCCGCTTTTTCCGCTTAACTATTCTGTCTATCGACCCGCTATCGATCTAATTAACCACCGAATCAACAGTCCATCTCATCCACGGTCTAACTGTCTAATTAACTATCTACCTTAAGCACGGCGAGGAATGCTTCCTGCGGCACTTCCACGTTGCCGACTTGCTTCATTCTCTTCTTACCTGCCTTCTGTTTTTCCAGCAGCTTTTTCTTGCGTGATACATCTCCGCCATAGCACTTCGCGGTTACGTTCTTGCGCAGTGCCTTAACCGTCTGCCTCGCTATAATTTGGCCGCCTATCGCTGCCTGAATAGCCACATCGTACATCTGCCGCGGGATCAGTTCCTTCATCTTTTCTGTCAGTGCGCGCGCTTTTGAGTGTGCGTGGTCGCGATGCACAATAATCGCGAGCGCATCTACTCTATCGCCATTAATTAGAATATCTAAACGCACGAGATTGGCCGGCTCGAATCGCTCGAATTGGTAGTCCAGAGAGGCATAGCCACGGCTCGTCGATTTTAGCCTGTCGAAAAAATCCAACACCACCTCGTTCATGGGTAGCTCATAGGTCAGGGAGACTTGCTTACCGATAAATTGCATGTCTTTCTGGACGCCCCGCCTCTCGACACAAAGTGTAATTACATTGCCCAAGTGCTCCTGCGGAACGAGAATATTCGCCCTTACGATAGGCTCGCGCATCTCTGCAATGGAGGTAACCGCAGGCAGACGCGAGGGGCTGTCCACCATGAGCGTGTCGCCATTTTCAAGCAACACTTCATAGACCACTGTCGGTGCCGTGGTGATCAGCGATAGGTCATACTCGCGCTCCAGTCGCTCCTGAATAATCTCCATGTGTAGCATGCCCAGAAAACCGCAGCGAAAGCCGAAGCCAAGCGCGTCTGAATTTTCAGGTTCGAAGTGAAGCGAGGCATCGTTTAGAGTCAGCTTCGCCAGTGCGTCGCGAAAATTTTCGAAGTCATCAGACGACACCGGGAACAGACCAGCATAAACCTGGGGCTGAATCTTTCGAAATCCGGCAAGTGCCTCTACCTTTGGCGTACTGGCGAGTGTAATGGTGTCACCAACCGGAGCCCCAAGAATTTCCTTGATGCCGGCGACGATGAAGCCAACCTCCCCCGCTGCCAGGGACCCGGTCTCGGTGCGCTTGGGGGTGAACACGCCGACGCTGTCGACGATATGGGACTTACCTATCGACTTCGAGATGATCTTGTCGCCCTTGTTCAGAGTCCCCGCCATGACGCGAACCAGGGATACGACGCCAAGATAGTTATCGAACCAGGAGTCGATGATCAGCGCTTGCAGGTCTGCACTTCTATCTCCCTCGGGGGGCGGAATCTTCAGAATAATTTGCTCAAGAATCTCGTTAATGCCGAGACCCGTCTTGGCGCTCGCGCAGACTGCCTCCGAGGCATCTATGCCTATGATCTCTTCTATCTCAACGCGGACGCGATCTGGCTCTGCCTGCGGAAGGTCCATCTTGTTCAATACAGGAATAACTTCGAGACCCTGCTCTATTGCCGTGTAACAGGTCGCAACCGACTGCGCCTCCACGCCCTGTCCAGCGTCGACCACCAGCAGGGCTCCTTCGCATGCCGCGAGTGAACGCGATACCTCGTAGGTAAAATCCACGTGGCCAGGCGTGTCGATGAAGTTGAGTTGATAGCGCCTCCCGTCCAGTGCGTCGTAGTGCAGCGTGACGCTCTGCGCCTTGATGGTGATGCCGCGTTCGCGTTCGATATCGAGCGTGTCGAGTAGCTGCTCACTCATCTCGCGATCGGCAAGGCCGCCACACATCTGAATGAAGCGATCTGCGAGCGTGGATTTGCCATGGTCGATATGGGCGATAATCGAGAAGTTTCGGATGTGGCTTAGATCAGTCACGGAGCAGATGAGTCACTAGGTTAGGAGCTTTTTGACAGCTGGAAAATAAGCGGGCAAGTCTACAGCAATTGCGCGAGAGTGTCAGGAGATTTAGCTAGTAAAGCTCGATAGCAACAGGCCTGCAAGCCGCAGGATATCAAGGCTGAGCCAGGTTTCCCCTTGCGAGTGATTATTAAGGCTTAAGTTCCAGCGCCATGGTGGTGCCCTGTCCCTCGCGCACGATGCGAATAGGCACGAAACCGGAATCCGGTAGATTGCTGGCGACACTGGCGAACTTGTCAGCGGAATCGATCTCTTGTCGGTTCAGGGAAATGATCACATCACCCACTATCAGGCCCGCCTCACGGCCCGGTCCTTCATCCAATTCTGCGATTTGAACTCCGCTACGGCCTGTAATTCGGCGCAATTCATCACTCAGCTCGGTCACACGAAAGCCCAATGGGTTCCCGCGCTCACGAACCACTTCGGGTTCGGCAACCGCGACACTGTTTGTCGGCGAACTACCTAGAACCACTGACAAGTTCCGCATTTCACCATCGCGATAGACGCGCATATTGGCCTCCGTGCCCGGGCGATACTGCCCCACGTAGAACGGCAGATCCGAGAAATACTCGATGTCGTGACCATTGAATTCGAGAATGATGTCCTCGATGCGCACACCCCCCTGCTCTGCGGGACTAGCTGGCTGAACATCGTCGACGAAAGCTCCACGGGGCCTTTCCATATTGAAAATTTCGGCGAGCGCGTAATCGACTTCGCGCATACGCACGCCCAGTAGACCTCGCTCCACCGCACCGGTGTCGCGCAGCTGCTCCATGACATTCACGGCAACATTGCTTGGAATCGAGAAGGAAATGCCGTTCGAGCCGCCGGTGCTGCTCAATATCTGCGAATTGATTCCAATAACATCGCCGTCTAAGTTAAACAGAGGGCCACCGGAGTTGCCCTGATTAATAGCCACATCGGTTTGGATAAATGACATGTAATTGTAGGTAGATCTTCCCGGCATGGAGCGGCCCTTGGCACTGACGATCCCTGCTGCCGCGGAGAATTCCAGACCGAATGGCGAGCCGATCGCCAGAACCCAGTCACCAACCCGAAGACTGTCTGAATCGCCGAAATCGACATAGGGGAGATCGGTCGCGTCTATCTTCAATAGTGCCAGATCAGAAGGCTCATCCAAACCTACGACCTTGGCGTCGTATACGCGGCGATCGTTTAGATTGACTTGAATCTCATCTGCTCCCGCCACCACGTGATTGTTGGTCATGACGTAGCCGTCGGAGGAGATTAGAAAGCCCGATCCAACTGCACCGCGTTGGCGCTGTTCTGGCAAACCCTCAATGTCGAGATCGGGCTCTTCGCCGGGGTTTAACCGACGCAGCAATTCTTCTATCTCGTCGTCGCCGATTGCGCCGCGTGCAGATACTCGGCGTGTAGTGGAAATCTCAACAATAGAGGGGGCATTTTTCTCCACCAGGTCGGCAAAGTTTGGCAACGACGCAGCTGCGTAGGTACTACTGCTCGCGCTTAGAACTAGAAGAATGACTGCAGCAATGGCTGAGAGTTTAAGGCTTGCTTCACTGAGAATTCGCATAAAAGGTTTCCGCGTCTACGTACTGCTGCTCTAGTACATCTTAATCGGTTGGCTCGGCATGCTGAAAGACCGATAACGAACCTGAATCGAAGACCTACTTTAGCACAAGGTCGAGGGGAGCGCGCAAGGCAAGGTTGCCGCTAGAACTGGGCTGAAGGGGTATTTCGAGGACACGCGTGTGCTTTAAGGCTTTGCCTGATACTCGTTGACGAGACGGTAAAGCGGTGAATCCTGAATCTGCTCGTTGAGCACGGGTTCTTTCTCGTCCAGGGTCAGGCTATCTATGAACTGTCGCACATAGCCGCCATCGACCACGATCGTTTCGCTGCTGCTGGATTCGGCTACGAGTGATGTAGGTACCTGCGCCTCTATTGCTGGCGCGTCAATCATTTCTGCAGGTTGACCGGCGAGAGAGGGAACTGGAGAGTATGCGGGGCCGCTGTCCAAACTAAGCTGCACTGTAAGCAGAAAAACCGCCGCCACGGAGGCTGCGATCGCCATCTTACTAAGATTATCCTTCCAGGAAGACTGGGGATTCGCGACCGGCACCGCTGTCAACGGAGCCTCTTGCTCAATCTGTGCCGCAATACGCTGGCTCAGGCCAGAGTCTACAGGCAGGGCAGGTTCGTGAAGAGCCGATTGCACTAAGCTGAATCGCTCCCAGGTCTCGAGAAGTTCTGGATCTTGCTCACAGGCTTTTAGAAAGCGACGCAGCTCCAGGTCATCTGCCTCGTTATCTAGCAATGCAGAAATTGACTCTCTATCGATCTGGCTCATTGAGCACCTCTTCAATTCTTCCAATCTAACTTAGATAAACAATCGAACTAATACCAGTAATGTTTTCGACTCTCTTACATCCGTACTATTCGAGCAGTTCTTTAATCTTCTTATCTATCGCTTCCCTGGCCCGGAAGATTCGTGATCGCACAGTCCCAACAGGGCAGTCCATCACCTCGGTTATATCTTCGTAGCTCAGCCCCGAGAATTCACGCAGCGTAAACGCTGTACGCAGGTCCTCCGGTAAGTCTTCAATCGCCTGTTCTATTGCCAATTTGAGTTTGGCGGTAGCCAGTTTACTCTCTGGGTTTTCGATCTCCCGGAGTATGCTCCCTACCTCGCTCAGTTCAGCATCTGCTACTTCCACATCGCTAGCAGGCGGCCTTCGGTTCCTTGCGACCAGATAATTCTTCGCAGTATTGACTGCTATTCGGTACAGCCACGTGTAGAAAGCGCTATCTCCGCGGAATAGAGGCAGTGCTCTATAGGCTTTGATGAAGGCTTCCTGACAGACATCTTCAGCCTCATGGGAGTCGTGAATAAACCGCCCAATCAACGCCGATACTCTGTGCTGATAACGCAGAACCAATAGGTTAAATGCGTTCTTATTGCCGTTTAAAACCCGGTCAACTAATTGTTGATCCGTCTCCGTAGACATCTGTTCCAACTCCGTTATTGCTGGCGTTCTACTACGTCACTACCCGGAACAAATGTATTCATTCACTCTGATAGACCGCGGTGTGGCGCAAAAGTTCTCGAAAAGAGGCGAATTATGACAGTTTTATACAAACTTAGATGAGCCTCACCACTATTGTGCTAGAGATTCTAACTGTAACTGTGCAAGAATCCCCGCTGCAGCGCGGGTAGACTCTGTTCTTCCCGGTAAACATCTACGCAGGCTCAGCCTAAGCAGAACTCAAATTCAATAAATAATAGTCAATTAAGTCAATTAGTTGACGCGGATTTATGATGCCAGTGATTACGAAGAATCAATCGGAATTCGATATCTTGATTATCGGTAGCGGTGCAGCCGGGCTGACGCTCGCCCTGAAAACGGCTGACTTCGCGCGCGTCGGCGTACTCAGCAAGGGCGATCTTAATCAGGGTGCCACATTCTATGCTCAAGGCGGCATCGCCGCGGTACTGGACGAAACTGACAGCATCGAGTCTCACGTCGCCGACACGCTCTCGGCAGGAGTAGGACTGTGCCACAAAGAGATGGTAGAACACATCGTTGCCGAAAGTGCGGCGTCGGTAAAATGGCTAGTTGAACAGGGCGTCCCCTTCACCACCAAGACTCCTATCGCCGACAATAAAGCAAAGACTGCTAGCGAAGAGCTCAGCTCACTGCATCTGACTCAGGAAGGCGGGCATAGTCATCGCCGCATCATTCATGCGACCGACGCCACAGGAAAAGCGGTGTTCGAGACCCTGCAGGCGCGTGCACAGGCCCATCCCAGCATCGAATTGCTGGCCGACTGTACCGCTGTAGACTTAGTGACACAGAGCCGTGAGGACGGCTCTGGAAGCGTCTGCGTTGGTGCCTACGTGCTCAATCAGGAAACGGGCAACGTCGATCTCATTCGAAGCAAGTTTGTCGCCCTGGCCACGGGCGGCGCGAGTAAGGCCTATCTCTATACAACAAACCCGGACGGAGCCAGCGGCGACGGCATAGCCATGGCATGGCGCGCAGGCGCTCGCGTGGCCAACATGGAATTCAATCAGTTCCACCCTACCTGCCTATTCCACCCCCACGCCAAGTCATTCCTCATCACGGAAGCGCTGCGTGGCGAGGGAGCGACGTTGGAGCTCCCCGATGGCAGCCGCTTCATGCCAGGTTTCGATAGCCGGGAAGAACTGGCGCCGCGAGATATCGTGGCACGTGCAATCGATCACGAAATGAAGCGCCTGGGCTGCGACTGTGTCTATCTAAATATCAGCCATAAGCCTGCTCAATTCCTAACCGAGAGCTTCCCCACTATCTATTCACGTTGCCTCGAATACGGCATCGACATTACCAAGGATCGAATTCCCGTCGTACCCGCAGCGCATTACACCTGCGGCGGCATTATGGTGAATAAAGACGGCGCAACCGACATCGATAACCTCTACGCCATCGGTGAGACCAGTTTTACCGGTTTGCATGGAGCGAATCGCATGGCGAGTAACTCCCTACTAGAATGTTTCGTCGTCGCTTCCGGTGCGGCACGGGATATTCAAAATCGAATAGCATCCACGCCTCATGCCAGCAACATCGATGCCTGGGACGAGAGCCGCGTTACAAACTCCGAAGATGAGGTGCTTGTTTCACACAACTGGGATGAATTACGGCGCTGCATGTGGGACTTCGTTGGCATCGTAAGAAACAACGAGCGACTGCAACGCGCCGAGCGACGTATAAAAATATTGCGCGACGAAGTGCAGGACTACTACATCAAGCACAGTGTCACCAAGGATATGTTGGAGTTGCGCAATCTGGTCTTAGTCTCAGATTTGATTATCGCCTGTGCCATGCAGCGTAAAGAAAGTCGCGGATTGCATTTTACCCTGGACTACCCAGAACTAGCCCCCGACCCGGTCGATACTATTCTCGACCCGCGTAAACTCGACTAGACATCAGTTAAATCTTGCCCCAGATCGAAGCGCAGATAGCGGCGTAGGCGACGATCTTCGGGGGGCATCAGACTATCCGGCCACAGAACAAGCCAGATATATTCAGCCGGCCCCTTAGCTTTGTTGCAGCGCAAGCTTAAGACCATAAGAAACTCGCCTAGGTAGATGAGACTGGGCGGCGCTGTCTCATTAAGGCGACCACGGTAGCTAATGCAGCCAGATCGCTGCATCGAGCTGTAGCGACGACAGCAAAGCAGTCAAGTGGCAGCTGCTGATAAAACCGAACTCGATATGCGACCAGCGCAGACTGCAGTTGACCATGATTGAATTGGCAAAAGTTGACGAATTGTGAAAATTGGCCGCTGACGCCCAACTATCTATTCTCTTCTAAACCCAAATAAGCTTAGGAAGACTTTGTGTTATGTGCCAATATTTGACGAATTATGGGCTCGAAGCGGGCCTCTGGCGGGACACTGCGCTGCATCAACCAAGAGAACAGATCTTGATCTTCCTCTTCCAGTAGGTCGCTATATAACAATTGATCTTGGCGAGATAGCGACTCGAAGGCCTCGGTCGCGAAAGGAACCAGCAACAGGTCTAACTCGAGCATGCCACGGCGACTATGCCAAAAGATTTTGTGTTTATTGAATTCCTGCATTATGTCGCCATCTAGTTGAGTGTCGTCGACGTTATCGCCATTGGCGAATTATGCGGAATTTTGGGCGCACATGCGACTGCCCCTTAAAAAACTAACTAACCTTAAATCATTGAGTCTTATGCAGAACAATATCTCCTCTCTAGACCACTACGACTTCATTCGAGTGAGTGGCGCCGATACCCTCAGCTTCCTCCAGGGCCAACTTAGCTGCAACACAGAACTACTTTCCCCTCAGCGCAGCCTTAGGGGCGCGCTATGCAATCTTAAAGGTCGCGTAGTTGCCGATTTTCGCCTGTTAGCTTTGGGCGACGACTGCCTCTTGCAGTGTGCCCAGGGCATGGCTAGTACGATACTCGCCACTTTGAGCAAATATGCCGTATTTTCGAAAGTGACGCTGGAACAGCTGGATAAAGGAGTCGACGCAAGTCCAAACGCCTTAGGCCTAAGCGCCGCAAACGTCGATGCCGCATTAGGGGCGCTAGGACTGACGCTTCCCGAATCGACCGATGCGGTTAGCGAGGGTGAAGCCTGCAGCGTGATTCGCCTGTCCGGCACAGCCAAACGCATTGAGCTGTGGTTTCACAACGCTTCAGCCAAAGCCAACTTTCTCTCCTCGACCGATTTCGCCCTCAGTGAGGACCTACTGGCCTGGGAGCGAGCAGACATCGAAACAGGCGTCATTCACGTGACGAAGGAGCTCAGCGAAGAGTACACACCGCAGCTGCTGAACTACGATATTTCGGGACTTATAGACTTTAAGAAGGGCTGCTATACGGGACAGGAGATAGTGGCACGCATGTATTACCGCGGCACTGCCAAGAAGCGCCTGTACCTGGCCGGCGCAAACGCTGATGTCAGTGCACAGAGTCGGGTAGTGAAAGAGGGAGAGCCGGATTCGACAGGATTTGAAATCCTGCGATACAGCAATAGTGAGGGCTCCAGTCTGTTCTTGACCATATTAGCCAGCGAAGCGGTCGAAGCAGGAGAAAAGTTCCTGCTATCGGATCAGCCGGGCTCCGAATTGCGTATTCAAAGCCTGCCCTATGGCGATTAGACCTGGCCGCTGCTTTTGCTACTGAACGATTCCCAAAGGTCGTCCATACCCACGAAATTCATATTTTCCATCATCTGAATAAGGTCGATTCGGCTGGCGATTTCATCATGTGAAAGATCCTCCGACTCCAAAATCTTCTTATTCAGCCAGATCGCATCCCCTACCCCGATAAGGTAGAGCAGCGCACCCGGCTCGTCATTGACCATACGTACGTGAATAGAGCTCACGCCATACTTAGTTATCTTGTCCAAACATGCAGTGCGATCTGTAATTCCCAAGGCGAACTCCACGGGAATTAATCCATCGCGCATTGCTACGCTTGATTCTGTTGCTAGGTTTTTTCTGAAATCGCTCATATTGACCACATTACCCATGACACTATCCTTATGATGTATTCTTTTTTATCGCGTCTGCCCAAACAAAATGCTGTGAATTTTCTGTGTCGTTATCCAATTCATGAACACCCTGCAAAAAGTGGATGATCGATTCTCGTCCCAAAAATACAGTGGGGTCAACAGCTTGAATTCACAAAGAAAAATTAGTTGGTATTTACACGATAAACATACTGATTAGTGGAAGAAATGGCCTGATTTCATTTTTGAAACGCCAAAATCAAGGCCGATTTCAATACTGATATGCGAGATTTATTACCCACACGTATGATGGGATGAGGCTAGGGGTAAGAGCTAAGGGAAAATGGGTAAGCATTCACGCCCGCTTGTAGGAATTCGTGAAGGCAGTCACAGTATTTGGCGATTTGTTGCTGAAAAACTTACTTTTTGTTGAATAAAAGATCCCAAAAGCCCTTGTCACGGCGCCTCTAGGGGGAATTGGTCTGGCTCATGATTCATGATGCCATCGATTTTCAAGTCGTTCAGAAGGTAGCTCATATGGCTCTTGGAAGTATATCCGGCGGCTGGGATCGCTCCGTCGGCGTGCCAGATATGCAACCACAGACCCGCCTCATGAGAGGCGGCAATTCGGTCCGAATTCGGCGGTAAAACCATGCGCAATATTGGTGCAACACCATCGGCGTAGGTCGCTATGTGGCGCAACCCTGCATCGCTCATATAGTCATAATCCTGCCCCTCCCAAACCAGCTGAATAAGGGCGTAATTGTCGCCATTTAGCTCGCGCAGCCGTTGCAGGCTGGATTCGTGAAAAGACTGGATGATGATGGGTGTGCCGCGCTGGCCTTCCGGGGTGTCCAGACCGTTGCGCACGAACAGTTCGTGCATGGCCTCATCGATGTCCAGCCCCCGGGCCCGGTAGAAGTCCGGGTCCTTGGACTCGGGATACAGGCCAACCTTGCCACGACTGAGGTCGATTAACTCTTGAAAGCTGACAATACGCTCCGCAGCGAACTCTGGCGCGAACCAGGAGCCGAAATCGAGGGTTTTGATCTCGGCCAGAGTGAAGTCGTTGACGTACCAGGTCTTTGTTGGGCTTCCGTCTACATCTATATAGGTATAGCGATCGGGGAAGAGCTCAGCCACGTTGGTTCGATTCTCGAGTACCAGGTCGTGGAAGCAAATGAGGACACCGTCGCTGCTAATCTGTATATCCGTCTCTATATAGTCTGGACGCATCTCTACTGCGGCCTTGAAGGCGGATAGAGAGCTGAATGGGAGGTGTTGGCTGGCGCCGCCGTGGGCTATGTTGACTCGATCGTATAAAGGGTCGAATTGGGCTTGGGTGCTTTGGGACAACAGGATTAGTGTTAGGGCTGCGATGGTGGCGGTAATTTTGTGGAGTTGAGGCATGGAATGACTCCAAGAATTTTGATTAGAATTTGGTTCCGATTCTAGCATTGGGATCGCGATGAGATAGGATCGAGGGCGAAAAGAATCGCAGGCGGTGTCCTGCTGAGGATTGCCTATCGTATTCAAAATCTCAAAATTTGGTTTGCAATATCTATGGCGCAATCTCAGGCAATCGACTTCTTGTTCTTTGCGGGACAATCTTTGGGCAATTGCGAAGCTATGCTCTTTTCGAAATGGCAGCTTCTGTGCGCTGTCCGGGACGCCATGTAAAATTTGCTGGATTTGGTCGGTGCTTCTAGTGGGCTCTGTCCGGACAGGAGTGATTCAGTATTTGGCTAAGCCAAATACTTCACCCCTTCGGGGCAGCCTTCGGCTGTCTGCGCCGCTGCGCGGCTTTCGAACCGGCAGCTTCTCTGCACTGCCCGGGACGCCATATAAAAAAACCCGCCGTAGCGGGTTTTTTTATATGGCGTCCCGGGCAGGATTCGAACCTGCGACCTGCCCCTTAGGAGGGGGCCGCGCTATCCA
>CAXBLN010000097.1:0-14074 GCA_963976555.1 uncultured Gammaproteobacteria bacterium | reverse complement strand
ATACAGTCCAAGCTTGACACTTGGGGGAGTCCATGTAGCCCTTAATAATAGGAGCAGCCGTGAAACGCTGCTTCCTTTTTGATTTGATTGTTAGGTGCCGCACTATTCGAAGAAATCCTTTTTGTTTCGGACACGTTTGCGCAAGTTTTTCAACTTTGAGTGTGTGTGCTCTTTGTACATTAACTCTGCGCCATTCTCTAATTCTTCATATATAGGAAGAAGTTCGACAACTCCTTCAAAAACCCATTGCACTGGTACTCCATCCGGCCCTCCTCGGTAAGGCTGTGCTTCTAACTGCGCTACTTTCACGAGCTCGTCATAAGCATGGCCTAGGTCTTTGGCCTTAATGAGTTTCGTATTCTCCCAGACGCGATGGCGACTGTCCTCATCATCGTTCCTGTCGTTTAACTCAACGAAGCGAATGAGATAAGTGCCTATGTACCAGCCGACTGGGGAGGTGTTCCTATCTAGCACTTAGTGCACCTAACATTTGTATATGTAGCCAACGCGGTATTTTTCTCCGCGGTGCCTCAAGTGTACGCCGCAAGCGCCTATTTTCAAAAAATTTTATTCATTCTCGGTAATTCCTGTCTGTGCGATACGAGGGTCTCGTGTATCCAGGATAATGGGCCCCTCGATATTTTTGATAAAGGGTTTCCTAGTATCGGGGGAGGGTGATGTCTATTTGTCTGATTTTTATATATTTATTTACTGGGTCAGTTTGTCATACGAGCCTTTGATGCAAATATTGGCCTGCTTATTACGCTATCCGAACATAGCTTTACTATACTTTATTATCTATACCTTTCGCCTAGGGTGGGTGCTGAGATGGCCAGTCAGTTTTTGGAGGACTTACGTTCAAATATGCGTATGCGGGGGTATAGCTTATCGACCGAGAAAACGTATCTGCTGTGGATTCGACGGTTTATCTATTTTACCGGTAATGAACACCCATCTACTGTAGATCTCTCTCGTGTAGGTGCATACCTCACCTACCTGGCGGTTGAGCAGGGAGTGAGTGTAAATACTCAGAAAACTGCTCTGAATGCGCTTGCTTATTTGTTTGAAAAATATTTGAAGCGGGAGATGGGTGAGCTTGGATTCAAGCTCGCCAATAAACAACGAACCTTGCCAAGCGTATTGAGTGTTGAAGAAGTGCGATCTTTGCTCGGTCAGGTGGAGGGTAGGAACAAACTGATACTTCAACTAATGTATGGCAGCGGACTCAGAGTTGGAGAATGTCTCCGTCTGCGAGTCCAGGATATAGACTTGAAGCGGTTCGCGTTAACGATTCACGATGGGAAGGGGCGCAAAGATCGGCAAACCTTGCTTAGCCCAAAACTACAGACTGCGCTTGAGGAGCGAATCGATCTGGCGATGGAGGTTCAGCAGCAAGACAATAGAAGGGGAGTGGGCTGCTCCTTGACTCCCGGCTTGAGTCGCAAGTATCCCAACGCATTCAAGTCAACTGCATGGGCGTATATCTTTCCTTCAAGCAGGCTCTGTCATCATCCGATAACGGGGGAAATCTGTCGACATCATTTACATCCCACGGTGGTTAGGAAATTTCTTGGTGACGCTGTTAAGACAGTGGGTCTTAAGTACAAACGTGTAACAGCGCATACGTTTAGGCATTCGTTCGCAACTCACATGCTCGCGGCAGGAGCGGATCTTCGCACTGTGCAGGAGCTACTAGGGCACAACGATGTATCCACTACTCAAATATATACTCATGTGCTCGGTCGGCACTACGCAGGCACCAGCAGTCCATTAGATAGTGTGTAGATAATTCGCGGCGCGGAGGTGTTCTATAGTGGCTTTAGAATGTTGCGCCTACGGAGTCTCAGCCGCCTGCTAGTTTCACATTCTTGAACTGCTTGTCCAATTCTTGCTTTATCTGATCTCGATGGTCGCCCTGGATTTCTATCACGCCGGCTTTGACCGTGCCGCCGGAGCCGCACAATGCTTTGAGTCGCTTGGCGAGTGCCTTTAGATTTGCTGCGTCTATTTCAAGGCCGGAAATTAGTGTCACGCCTTTTCCCTTTCTGCCCTTCGACTCGCGGCTGATGCGTATAGGTGGGTCGACGATTTGCCGGGGGTTACCCTTGTCTTGTACAACGCGACATTTACAATTTCGCAGTTCTTTGTGGCAGCCGGGGCAAGTTGAGGATGCTGTGCTATAGACTAGCCGTGAGTTACCCATTACGGAGATTCGCTGCGCTAAGTGCTATGTCTTGTAAAGCGGTGGTAGGGAATATTGGTCTTCTTTCTGCTGCCTGGAGAGAGCGCGCAGTTTAGTCTTGCGTAGTTGGGATACCAGAGTCTGCAACTGCCCCGTATCAAGCGCGTGGCTCTCGCCTTGTTTGCCATTGGTCTGGAACAGGGCTGTTTGTATATTTTGTGCGTGTTCATGCAGGCTTGGCGTCTGGCTCTGTTGCAGGATGTCTTCCATGCTAATGACACGCCTTCCTTCTATGTAGTGGTCGCACCATATAATGAGTGTTTGTCGTATTGCATTGAGATCATTACTGTTGCAGGCTCGAATGAATTGCTTGTAGGCAACACGTTCGTTGTTCTGGGGGCTGTACTTGGCTGTGACCTGAGCCCTGAGCCCCTGTAGGTATTCGTTGATCTCGCGTCTGTTGCCAACGATAACTAATTTGTAGATGCTAAATAAGACGATGATGAATGCGGCAGCGATTGTATAGTTGAGCCATGCGGCCCTGACTTCGATGAATTCTGCCTGTGCTTGTTCGTCGATCATGTCCTGATCCACAACAGGGAGTTGTGCCAAGAGCTCTTCCAGATTTTCTGTGCTGGCAACGGTCTGCTCTGCCGGTACTTCGCCCGCAACCGTTGCTATAGCGATTCTTGTTGCTGGAATCACCGTTGCCTCTAACTGATCGGTCTCGATGTTCCACCAGGGTATAGATATCTCGGGTATCTCAACAAAGCCACTGGAAGTGGGCACCATAGAGGTGGTTTCTATTCGCGTGCCGACGATGGCTCCATCGACGAAAGTGCGCTCGATCTCTGCTGGGTCTGGATACAGGTTAAGGCCCTCTATTTCTGTAGGGCTAAACGGTGGCAGCACGGCGCCGTCGAGACCGTCCGCTGTCATGGTTACGGTGCGCACGATGCTATCTCCGACTTTTAAACTATTCAGGTCAGTGCTCCAGCTCTCCTCAAGTGTGAGATTGGACACGGGCAGCCAGAAGTCGGTCGTCTGAACCGCTGCGGGGCGCTCTTTGACATCGATAGTTATGCCTTCTATGAAGGCCGTAACGCGACGCGTATTGAGATTCCTGAATACGAAGTTGCTGGAGCCGTCGGTGACCTCACCGCGGAACAGGATGTCGGGTATTTCAAGTGGGCCGCTGCGCTGTGGGAATATCACGTAGCGCTTCTCGTAAACGCCGTAGCGTTGTTGATCGATCAGTTTCTCGTATTGATTCGGTGAACCGATAAGCTGAATGACGGAGTCTTCCATTTCGAGCTCAGTGAACTGCGGATTGCGAATGCCGTTGATGGTGTAATTGAGACGCACCGTAAAGAGAAGTTGCTCTTGCACGTAGACCGACTCTTTATTGGTTTCTATCTCAAGAAAAAGCTCTTCGCTCGTCTGATTTGAGCGTGGGCCCTCATTTGTCACGGTGATCTCAATGGGTGCTGTCGTCGTTCCGTTGATGTCCAGTTCGGGAATCGTCAGCGCGCCTTCTTCGAGTGGGAAGAGGGTGACGATATAGTCAGTCCAGGCTTCCACGGCGCCATTCACGCTTCTAATTTGACTGGAAGTTCGCGTACCTAGCACATCGAACTGGCTGGTGAGAGGAGTCAGATCTAACTGCATACCCTGTCGTTGATCGTAGATTCGAATTGTTAGGGTCACTGTCTCGCCGCGGGCTATTTCATTGCGGTCTAGTGATATCTCCACTTCCTGCGCTTGCGCGGTGCTGAGAAGTGTTAGCACGAAGCAGATGAAAAGGGATGCTAGTCTCGATTTCGTGATCACCAAATCTGCCCTCCATTCTGTAGACTGTTCGCCGTGCCATTTAGCTGGCGCTGGCGGTATTGATATCTGAACTTGCGGCGTAACAATTCGCCAGGATCGTCCTCGATTCTTCGAAGCCACTGCTCAAGCGACTGCTGTTCCTCGAACTCCTCGTTAGTCGTTTCGCTAGGTGTATTCTGTTCGCTGTTTGACTCGGAGCCTTCCTGCTCCTCGGGTGCCTGATTCTGCTGCTGTTCATCTTGTTGGTCTTGATTGCCTTCCTGGCTCTCCTGATCTTGCTGTTCGCTATTTTCCGAATCCTGCTCGGATTCGTTTTCAGAATTCTGCTCCGACTCGCTATCCTGGTCTTCACCTTCCTGATTCTCGCCGCTCTCTGACTGTTCCTGCTCGAGCAGTCGCTCAACGATCTCCTTGTTCTGAATCGCGTCGGCATGACCATCGTTGAGGCCTAGTGCCGCATCGTAGGCAGCGATAGCTTCTGCATAATTGCCGGAGAGGGCGAGGGCATTGCCACGATTGTAATGGCCGTCTGCGGTATCGCTGGCGCTGAATGCTGTTATTGCCGCTTCGTAGTTCTCAGCTCTGTAATTGGCTGCGCCGCGCCATTCCGTTGCCTCGAACAGCGCCGCTGCTGTCGCGTGTTCTTCGCTGGCGTAGGCTTCTGCAGCTTGTTGATCTTTAGTCTTCCAAAGGTCCGCCCATTCGAGGGCCTGCGCCTGTTGGCTCGGCAGCATCATGCCGGAGCCGGTGACAAGTACAAAGCTGAATAACCAGCCGCGTCTAAAGCTGAGGGCGGCGATAGGTAAAACGAGTAGCAATAGCCAGGGACCGAACTCATACCAGACGTCGAATTCTTCTTCGACATCTGACAGTTGCTCGTCCTCTAGCAGTTCGAATTCGGTAAGCAGGTAAGCCAGGTCTGAATCGGCAAGCTGAATGTCGTGATAGCGGCCGTTGACGCGATTGGCGAGCGACTGGAGAACGTTCTTATTCAGCGTCGGTACGATCAGCGACCCTTGCTCGTCTGTTAGGAAGTTGCCATCGTTAGTGCGAATCGGCGCGCCTTCTTCAGTGCCGATGCCCATTATTAGCAATTCGTAGTCATTGTCTGCGAACTGCTCTGTGATAAGTAACTCTTCATCGAAACCGCTAATGCCATCTGTCATCAATAGGATTTTGCCGCGACTTGCATCGGTGCCGTTAAGCAAGCCGATGGCAAGATCGATAGCCTCGATTGGGTTACTGCCAAACAATGGCATGATGTTGGGGCTTAGCGATGGCACCAGTGCTTCGATCGTAACAACGTCATCGGTCAGTGGAGTAACCGTATGGGCGTCACCGGCATACACGATCAAAGCAGTCTGGCCCTCTGTGCGCAGGGCCAAAATGTCCCGTAGTTTTCTTTTTGCAAGATCGAGTCGATTCGGTTCGTGGTCAGGCGCGAACATCGAGAGGGAAAGATCGAACACAATGACCAGCGCGTCCTCTCTTTTCTGCACGGGTTGTGGCAGTTGTTCCCAAACTGGGCCGGCCAGTGCGAGGATGGAGAGGGCCCAGGCGAAGAATAGCAACACCAGAGGTGTGCGCTGGGATGCATTCTTGCTCCGGTCCAGAAGATAAGGGAGTAGGGACTTATCGATAGCCTTATCCCAGGCGGTGACGACGGAGTTCACGCGCCACATGGCGACAAAAAACAACAGGACGGGAATCAGCGCCAGCAACCAAAGCGGTCTCAGGAAATGAAAATTCTCTATTAAGCTGACGGGTATAAGAATATCCACTAGGCTTTACTTCCGCTGGCTGTCTGAGAATCGGGTTCGTCGCTGTCGTCGTCGATTATCCTTGCCCTGCCGGTGAGAGACATCCAGGGTATGGAGAACAAGGCCAAGAGGAAGCTGATAAGCACGGCTGCGCCTAAAGGCCAGTAAAATAGTACTCTCGTCGGTCTATAGGTCTGTTCGTCCTGCTCAATGGTTTCCAGGCGATCTAGTTCCTCGTAAATCTCAACCAGGTCGTTGACGTCCCGCGCACGGAAATAGCGTCCACCGGTTGATTCAGCGATCTGAGTCAATACAGCCTCGTCCAGTTCCGCGGAGGGATTGATAGCCCTGGCGCCGAAGAAGGTACGCTGGACTACCTGATCGGCACCGATGCCGATGGTGTATATCTTGATGTTCTCGGTTTGGGCGAGTTGGCCTGCTTGCTCTGGGGAAACGGCGCCGGCATTGTTGACGCCGTCGGTAAGCAGAACCAGTACGCGGCTATTCTCGGGTCTTGTGCGCAGATGAATAACGCCTAGCCCGATTGCGTCGCCTATGGCCGTGGCAGACTCTTCGATGATGCCGATCTCGGCTTCGGCCAGCAACGTGCCCACGGTCTCGCGGTCAAAAGTGAGCGGTGCCTGTATATAAGCGTGTGCAGCGAATAGGATAAGCCCGAGACGATCACCCTCGCGCCGCTCGACAAAGTCGCCGACCACTGCCTTTACTACATCGATGCGCGACGCCTGACGATTGCCAACTACCATGTCCTGAGCCTCCATACTGCCGGAGATGTCTACAGATAGCATCAGATCGCGACCAGATGAAGGCAATTGCACCGGTTCGCCCAGCCATTGTGGGCGGCTGGAGGCTATCACCACAAGTAGCCAGATCAGCGTGCAACAGATTAGGTTGAGTAGCCTGCCGGAGGTCATGTTCTCGTTGTCCGACTGCAGTCGGCTGAGGATGCTGAAGAACGGTACATACAGCGCCGCGTCTTGTCTCGGGGCGCGAGCGAGTAACCTATAGATGATTAGGGGCAGGGGTAGGGCTAGAAATACGTAGGGCCAAGTAAATTCAAGCATCTGAGCTTAATCCTTGCGGCGCGGTGGCAGCCTCAATCTCAGACTTTTTGTCACCTTTATAGAGGCTCTCGATCCATTGCTGACCGAAACCCTGCATGGCGTCTACATCGACGTCGCACTTCTTCTGAAAACGCCCGTACTGCAGGGCAGCGGCGATCTCATCGGTCATCAGAGAAGACTCCCCTTTTTGCCGTATAAAATCAACCCATGCGGCGCCGTCCAGGCTGGCAACATTGGTCTGTGGATAGTGCACCAGCGCAACACGCCGAACTACGGTATTAAATTGATTGACGTAATCCAGACGACTCTGTTCAAGAGTCTCAGGGTCAGCGTGGGAGTAGGTATCATAGCAGCGATCCAGCTCCGCTAAAGCGTATTGGCAGATCTTCCGTTGGCGGCTGATGGCAGCCAGCTTTCGAATAAACAGGGCCAGCAGCAGCAACGCTATAGCCGCGAGAATCCACCAGCCAATGGCGGGTGGCCAGTAGCTTACTGGCTCCGGCAGATGAATATCCGCCAGTTGGGCTAAGAGCTCTTCGCTATCCATTGCCGGATCTGCTCCACGACCAGTTGATTGGTCCGCATTTTAATGAGTTGAATCTTCAGTTTGTCCAGTTCCGACTCCAGCCCCTTCATGCGTTGCTGGAATTGTTCTTTGTAGCGATTTCTCGCCTTATTGCTGTGTGTATTCAGAGCGCCCTTGCGCGATCCGTCGGTGATACTGTAGACGCCGGGAACCGGCAAAGATTCCTCAAGCGCGTCATATACCATGCAGCAGATGACATTGTTGTGCCGAGAGAGCTGATTTAGATACTGCAGCGCCTTCTCATCGAGGGTGGAGAAATCGGAGATAACATACAGTGTACTGCCGGGTTTGGTGATACGCCGAATCTGGCCTAGCGCATGGGCTAGCCCGGGTTGAAAGCCGGGTTCCGGCTCGCGATGGGTCTCCGGATCTTTAACATGCTGCAGCTCCTGATTATACAGGAAGACCTGATTCAACATGTGCAGTGCGGAGCGACGGCTACGCTTGGGGCGAACCAAAGATGAATCCCAGTCGGAGAACACCAGTCCGCCCACTCTGTCGCCGTTGTCTATCGCGAGCCAACAGAAAAGTGCAGCGGCCTGAGCGGCGAGAACTGACTTGAAGGCCACCTGGCTGCCGAAATACATGTTGTGAGTCTGGTCGACCGCAATGATTACCGGGCGTTCCCGCTCTTCTCGGAAGACTTTTGTGAACGGCCTGTTTGTCCGAGCGGTGACACGCCAGTCTATCAGGCGGATATCGTCGCCTGGCTGATAGGGCCTGAATTCCTCGAAATCGAGTCCGCGGCCGCGCATTTTGGAAAGATGCAGGCCGGATATGCCGGCTATGGAGCGTGTATGGGCCAGATAGTCGAGATTCTTGGCCGCATGACGCTGAACCAACATTTCCTGCAAGGTTATAGTCGCCCCAGTGCTCTGGTAGCGGGCGTAATGTGGGTCAATATTAAGCTTGACTGACATGTGTAAGCCTTGGCTGCTTGCTAGGCTGAGGGGACGCGTTCGCGAATAGTCTCTAGCACCTTGTCTGGAGTTACGCCGCTCGCCTCCGCCTCGAAGCTCAATAGAATGCGATGACGCAGACAGTCGAACAGGATTTCCTGGACATCATCGGGGCTAACGAAGTCGCGCCCCTGAATCCAGGCGTGTGCACGGGCGCAGCGATCGAGGGAGATAGTGCCGCGCGGGCTGGCGCCGTACTCCAGCCACGAGGCGAGGTCGTCGCCGTAGGCTTCTGGCTTCCGTGTCGCCATTATCAACTGAATAATGTATTCCTCAACTTCGGGAGCCATGTGCATGTTCAATATCTCTAGTCGCGCCGCGAATAGATCGTCCTGCGCTACTTCCTTAGGGGGCTCGGCCACGTGATTGGCGGCTTCGTTGCGAACCAGGTGTAAGATCTCGCGCTCAGCCTCGATGTTCGGATAGCCGATGGTAACGTGCATCAGGAAGCGATCGAGCTGTGCCTCCGGCAGAGGATAGGTACCTTCCTGCTCGATGGGATTCTGCGTCGCCATCACCAGGAACAGAGGCGGTAGTTGGAACGATTCACGGCCGACACTCACCTGATGTTCGCCCATAGCCTCGAGTAGGGCAGACTGCACCTTCGCGGGAGCACGGTTAATCTCATCGGCGAGGACCAGGTTGTGAAAAATCGGACCCTGCTGAAAACGAAAAGAGCCATCTTCGGGTCGATAGACCTCTGTGCCGGTAATATCGCTGGGAAGTAGATCGGGAGTAAACTGAATTCGGTGGAAGTCGCCCTCTATCGCTCGAGACAAGTCCTTAATCGCCTTGGTTTTTGCCAAGCCGGGTGCGCCCTCTACCAGTAGGTGGCCATCAGCCAGTAGTGCAATCAGTAAGCGATCAATTAGGCGTTCCTGGCCAATAATTTGATGCGACAACCAATTTTTGAGTTCTGTTATTATTGTGTGATGGCTCATATTGAAAATTCTCTAGTTTGAGTGCGGCGCGTAAGACGAAGTCAGGGATTTTAAACGTTTTGAGGTGTATGTCTAGGTCGAGATTGTAGCTGAGTGTAGCTACATTGCTGGCGAGCGACGATTTCGATTGCTCACTCGTGCGTAGACAGAGAATATTTGGATTGTGATGAGGTGGAACAACTGGATGGTTAATATTCAAGCGGCGATGAGTCGTAGTACTAAAAGTAATAAATCGATGGCAATACAGGGCGAAGGGCTATGAGCTCAAAATATCTATTAGGGCACGAGAAGCTCGCACAGCTTAGTAAGAGATTGGGCAAGGCCTATTCGAAGACGAATGCGGCCGATCTTGAATTATTCGTTACGCACTATTTCGCCAGCACCTCGCGATCTGACCTGAGCGATCGCGGCAGCGACCTGATGTATGAGAACCTGGAACAGGCTTGGACTTTCTTTCAGCAGCGCGAGACGAATTCTCCGAAGCTCGAAATCATTCATTCCGATTCTAATGAAAAAGGCAGGCGTGGCGGCAGCCGCATTTTAATTTTGCAAAACGACATGCCTTTTCTTGTCGATTCGATGCGCCAGACCTTGCTGCGCTCCTCCGTGATCATCAAGCATATTAACAATGCCGTTCTTCATAGTGAGCGAGGCAAGCCTACAAAGAGCAATGATTCCAGGGGCCTAGGGAAGCTGGCGAAGATACGCGACGCTGCCAGCGATAACTCTATTACGGAAGCACTGATCTGTTTCGATTGCGTGCGCATCGAAGACTCCCGGAGCAAGAATATTGAGAAGGAGCTTCGCGATACGCTCAAGCATGTGGCTGTAGCCGTTAGAGACTTCTCATCCATGAAATCGAAGATGAAGGGTGTGCACGAGGCTCTACTGGAGAATGCTGAAACAGTACCTGTATCGAAAACCAACCTGCGAGAGTCGCTAGAATTCATAGCCTGGTTATTGGATGATCACTTCACGTTTCTGGGATACGAGAAATATTGCATAGACCGCAGCACCACCAACCCGGTAATAGAGCTGCAAGCAAAATCTGTACTTGGCGTCTCCAAGCTTAAGAAAAACATCAAGCCCAAGGCGAAGTTGTCAGACCTCGTCAAGGGCGCAGGCGAGCTCATCCTGAAGAAGAGGATCTGCAACTTCGCCAAGTCGGGTACGCGTTCTAAAGTTCATCGCCCCGCCTACTGCGACTATGTTCTGCTGAAGGAGTTCGATAATAACGGAGAAGTAGTAGTCGAACATCGCTTCTCTGGGCTCTACACGTCGGCGGTCTATCTGCAGGAAGTGTTGGACATACCTCTCATTCGCCAAAAAATACAGTCTGTACTTAAACGCTCCGGTTTCGCGAAGAATGGTCACAACATGAAGGAACTCTTGCAGGTCATCAATGTGTTCCCCCGGGATGAACTGTTCCAGATCAGTCGCTCGCTACTTCTGCAGACGGCCACAGAGATAACCCGCTTTCAAGACTTACGTCAAAGTCGACTCTTCATTCGCCGCGATCTATACGGTAAATTCTTCTCCTGCCTCGTCTATGTGTCGCGAGATATTTTCTCGACTCAGGTTCGCCAGAAGATACAGAATTTACTGCAGCAACGATTACAGGGCGAAGAGGTCGAATACACGACCTATACCTCCGAATCAGCCTTCACCCGTGTGCACTTCATCCTTCATGCTCCCCAGATCGCTGACGTTCGATACAAAGAGTCCGAAGTTGAAGCGGAGATGGCGCAGCTCATCAAACCGTGGGAAGAGCACTTTGCGGGCGCGCTGCAAGAGGAGTACTCCGATGTCGATGCAAGGCGCATGTATGCCGAGTATGCAGATTGCTTCTCGCTCGCATATAAAGAATCCTACAGTGCCCAGACCGCCGTCGCCGATATCCTGGACATCGAACAGCTTGTTGATACTAAAAAGCTATCGGTGAATCTGTCTCCCTGCGATGCCGAAGGTAAAGCTGAATTTAGCTTTAAGATTTTCAGCTATGGCGAGCAGTTGCACCTGTCGAACGTAGATCCAATTCTAGAGAACCTGGGTCTTAACATAATTAGTGAGAAAACATTCAAGCTACAACTGAATGAAAAAGACCGAGTGTGGTTGCACGATTTCAGCCTCTACAGAGCGAAACCTGTTGGTAAATTTGCAGAGCACACTAAGCAGATATTCGAGGAAGCATTCCTGGCCATTTGGAGCGGCGATGTCGATGATGATAGCTTCAACGAGCTCGTGACGACGGCGGAGATACAATGGCGCGATGCCGCGCTACTGCGAGCCTATGCTTCCTATCTCAAGCAGATTCAGTTTGGATATAGCGTTGCACACATTGCCGAGACGCTGTCGAACCATCGCGAAAGCTGCCGTCTGTTGGTCGAGTATTTTGCCACACTCTTCGATCCCTCGTTGAGTGCTCGCAAGAGATCTGCAGCCAAGAATCTGCGACAGAAACTGAGCGCGAAGATCGATGCCGTAACTGTGTTGTCCGAAGACAGCGTGCTGCGAGCTTTCCTCAACCTGTTCGATTCGACTCTGCGCACCAACTATTTTCAGCCATCCAGCGATGGCTCTGCCAAGAATTACTTTTCGTTCAAGTTCGATCCGACGCAGATTAGCGGTATGCCGAGGCCTAAACCTCGTTATGAAATTTTCGTCTTCTCGCGTCAGGTCGAAGGCGTGCATCTGCGTGGTGGCAAAGTAGCTCGCGGCGGTTTGCGTTGGTCCGATCGCCGTGAGGATTACCGCACCGAAGTGTTAGGCTTGGTGAAAGCTCAGCAGGTGAAGAACTCGGTGATTGTGCCTGTTGGAGCAAAGGGCGGTTTCGTCATCAAGAAAAACACGTCTGGTCTGAATAGAGATGAACTGAAAGAGCTAGGAATTGCCTGTTATAAGACATTCATACGGGGTCTGTTAGATATAACCGACAACCGGGTTCTAGAGAAAATCGAGTCCCCAAGTTCCGTAGTTATACGCGACGACGATGACCCCTATCTGGTTGTAGCTGCCGATAAGGGCACGGCGACATTTTCCGACATCGCGAATGGCCTTAGCGATGAGTATGGCTTCTGGCTGGGTGATGGATTTGCCTCCGGCGGCAGTAACGGCTATGACCACAAGCAGATGGGTATCACGGCGAAGGGTGCATGGGTGTCGGTGCAGCGGCACTTCCGCGAGATGGGCAAAGACATTCAAAAGGAAGACTTCAGCGTAGTGGGCATAGGTGATATGTCAGGAGACGTGTTCGGCAACGGCATGTTGTTATCGAAGCATATCTGTCTGCTGGCTGCTTTTAATCACCTTCACATTTTCATCGATCCGCAGCCGAATTCGGCTAGTAGCTTCAAGGAGCGCACCCGACTATTTAAGAAGCAGGGTTCGTCGTGGGAAGACTACAACTCCAGCCTCATTTCCAAAGGAGGCGGAATTTTCTCACGCCAATCAAAATCTATCAGCATCACTTCGCAGATGAAAGAATGCTTCGACATCGAAGAGGACTCGCTCACTCCCGATGCATTGATTTCGGCGCTACTTTGTAGTCCCGTCGACTTGCTCTGGAATGGCGGCATCGGAACTTATGCGAAGGCAAGTACGGAGAATAATCAGGAGGTGGGTGACAAAGCAAACGATGCGCTGCGTGTGAACGGTAAACAGCTGCGCTGCAAGGTCATCGGTGAGGGCGGTAATCTTGGTTTCACGCAGCTAGCTAGAATCGAGTACGGCATGAATGGCGGCGTTTCTCTTACAGACTTTATCGATAACTCGGCAGGTGTCGACTGTTCAGACCATGAGGTCAATATAAAAATTCTGTTGAACACGCTTGATAGCAAGACCAAACTTTCGGAGACGAAGCGAAGTAAGTTGCTTCATAGTATGACCGAGGATGTAGCTCAATTAGTGCTCGCGAATAACTACCGTCAAGTTCAGACGATTGGCTTGGCGAACGTGGAGATGGAGTTTCGAAATAAAGAATATGCGGGGCTGATCTCCTACTTGGAAGAGAATGCCGGTCTCATGAGAGATATCGAATTTCTTCCCAGTTCTGAGCAACTGGAAGAGCGAACTGCGAAACAGCAGTACCTGACCCGTCCCGAGATCGCGACGGTGACTTCCTACATGAAGATGTATCTGAAGCAGGTTCTGCTGCATGCAGACTATATCGACAATGATTATTTGGAAAATTATCTTTTCGATGCGTTCCCCGCCAAGCTCGGCAAGGATTATAGAGCTGAGATTCTCAGGCATCCGCTGAGAAAGGAACTCGTGTCCACGCAATTGGCAAACTTTATCGTAAATCTGCTGGGGCCGAGTTTCATCTATCGAATGGTAGAATCCACGGGTGCGACGGCGAATGATGTTGTCAAAGCTGCCGTCATAGCCAAGGACATTTTCAATATTGAGAAATATTGGGGGCAGGTTGAGGATCTCGACTACAAAGTAACGTCCGATGCACAAGCCGTTATGATGACTCGGCTGACACGCTTGCTTCGTCGGGCGACGCGCTGGCTGTTACGTCACCAAGAAAGCGTGATGGATTTCGCCGAGGCGCAGGATACATTTGCCAACGAGGTAGAGAAAGTTCGTGATATGTTCCCGCAGAAGCTACCACCCGATTTTCAGGAGATGTTCGATGAAAAACTGGCGGGCCTGATAGCAGACGATGTGCCGCAGAGTCTCGCGAAGGCTATTACATGCTGTGAGTTCCTGTTCCCGGCAACCAGCTTC
>CAXBLN010000096.1:0-14132 GCA_963976555.1 uncultured Gammaproteobacteria bacterium | reverse complement strand
GGGGCGACGCCCTGGGAATATCCAGAGAAACCGGTTTCTCTGAGGCTTCGCGCGGGGTTGAAAAGAGGATTCCTGGTAGATGAACGCCATGTTTACGGACATAGGGACGTTCCAGCGCCGCTCCGCATTTTTTGCGGCACGATACCAGGCTCGCCGATCTTCGAATACCACACAGATGTTCGCTACACTTCTTGGGGGCGAACTCGCGCAAGCCGTCAGCAATGATGCTAACAGAGGCAGGCAGACAATCTTTACAGACTTTGCGAGCATTGAGCCTCTACTGTTTACTTGTTACTGCTACTTAGATCATCAAGGAGCGAAATAAATTCCCCTTCATCGAGGATTTTTATTGCTAAATCTTCGGCTTTGCTTAGTTTAGAGCCAGCGCCCGGCCCCGCCACTACGCAGGAAGTATTCTTCGACACGCTACCGGCCACCTTCGCACCAAGGGCTATCAGCCTGGCCTTTGCCTCGCCGCGGGACATTTTCTCTAACGTGCCGGTCAGGACATAGGTCTGGCCCTGTAACGGTTTCGATTCGGCGTCATTCGCGGGTTCGAGTATCGGCCAGTTAATGCCATGTTCCTGAAGGTTCTGAATAAGCGCCAGATTGTCCTTGTTACTGAAGAATAATCGAATATGTTGCGCCATTATAGGGCCTACGTCAGAAACCTCTACCAGACTCTCCAAGTCGGCCGCAATGATGTTCTCAATCCGGCCATAGTGGCTTACGAGTTGCAGCGCTGTAGCCTCACCGACTTCTCTTATGCCTAGGGCAAAAAGAAACCGCGGCAACGTCGTCTGCTTACTCTTCTCGATGGCAGAAATGATATTCGCTGCTGACTTTTCACCCATTCTTTCAAGCTCAGCGAGTTGCTCAGCCTTCAAGGTAAAGATGTCTGCTACGTTCAATATCATCTCGCGATCTACTAGTAGCTCGATGAGCTTGTTGCCGAGCCCCTCGATATCCATCGCGCTGCGAGAGGCAAAATGTTTTATCGATTCCTTTCGCTGGGCTGGACAGATTATCCCACCGCTGCATCGATACAACACTTCACCGTCCTTCTCAATTGCAGAACCGCAGGCCGGGCAGCCCTTTGGTAACAAGATCTTCTTTCGCTTTATTTTTTCGCCATCCTTGGGCTGAGGAATTACCCTGACAACCTTCGGAATAACATCACCTGCGCGCCGCACTATAACGCTATCACCTATGCACAAGCCGAGACGCTCTATCTCATCCATATTGTGCAGCGTAGTATTACTGACTGTGACGCCGCCAACGAATACCGGTTCCAGTCTTGCGACGGGAGTGATAGTGCCAGTTCTCCCTACTTGAAACTCAACATCGATGACCCTCGTGGACTGTTCTTCCGCTGGGAATTTATAGGCCATCGCCCAGCGCGGGCTACGCGTATTGTTTCCGAGTCGCTGCTGCAATTCGAGCGAATCGACTTTCAAGACCGCGCCATCGATCTCATAGGAAAGAGCATCGCGCTTCCCTAGTAGATCCAAGCAATACACCAGGCAATTATCGATGCCGCATTGCACACTACGATCCGGATTGATGGGAAGCCCCCACTTTCCAATCAGTGTGAATATCTCACTCAAGGATTTAGGTAAGGTGATTCCCTGAACAAGACCCACGCTGTAGCAATACATCTTCAGCGGAATTCTCGCTGCCCTCTTCGGATCCAGCTGACGAATAGCTCCCGCTGCGGTGTTGCGAGGGTTAACGAAAATCTTCCCTCCCTCCTTCTCCGACGCTGCATTGAGATCCTTGAAACCTCTCTTATCCAGAAATATTTCGCCCCGAATCTCAATCACGGAATTCTTCTTCATCGAATTTAGCTTGAGTGGAATACTCTCTATGGTTCGCACGTTGTGGCTTATATCTTCGCCAGTCACACCGTCGCCGCGAGTGGCGGCTCTCTCCAGCATGCCGTCTCTATAGAGTAGGCTCACAGCGATACCATCTACCTTCGGCTCACAGCTATATCGAATCAAGGAATCGAGCTGCAGACGCTTCTTAATGCGTGCCTCGAAGGTGGCAAGGTCAGCCTGGTCAAACACCTTATCCAGAGACAGCATGGCTATCTCATGAGTCACCTGCGTAAAGCCCGCGATCGCCTCCCCGCCAACACGCTGAGTCGGCGAATCGATAGCGCTTAGCTGATACCGGGATTCCAATTCCTCAAGACGAAGCAATAAGGCGTCGAAATCCGCATCCGGGATTTCCGGCGCGTCCTGTGCATGATAGAGACGGTTATGGTGATCGATCTGCTTGCGAAGAGCGTCAACTTCCCGTCGGATTTTTTGAGAAACTGCCATAGGAGCTAGCTCGGCGAGCTTAGTTATCTAACTGCTTATCTGACAAGGTTGGCAGATAAGGGACTGAGAGTCTAGCCGCGGGCGGCTACTGCCTTTAGCCGGCGTAGTTCGAAGTCGCGAATGCGTTGCCTGTAATGCTCTATCGTCTGAGCTGTCATGCCGTTACGATGATCGTCTTTGAGGTCGCCACCCAATGTATCGCGAATATCCTGTGCAACAGCCAACATCTGCTCGAAGGCATCAAGATTATTCATAGGCGTCGGCAGCGCGAGGAAAAAACTAATTCCCAGCGTTGTAAATTCGTCCATGTTGTTGAGATCGAAGGTGCCAGGATTAAGCATATTGGCGACACTAAAAATTACCGCGCCTTGATTGTCTTTGCTCAGACGTTTATGAAAGATATTCATGTCGCCGAATTTTAGGCCAGACATAATCAAGATGTGAAGAAGATCATCGCCTGCGAAAACCCGCCCTTCTTTGGCGGTTACATTGAGCACCAATACTTCTGAGTGTTCAAATTCCTCTGGCTGTAGGCGCTCTGCTTCGGGTTCAAGATCAACTGTAGCAGCACGCTTTTGGTCCAGCTCGCTCACGATTTCAATTTCGGGAATCGTTGTCTGCTCATTAATTGTCGCAGGCATCTCGTCCGCGTGTTTCGCCTCTTCGGACTCATCCAACTCTGAATCAGTCTCCGCTGGAGTAGCTACTATCTCATCTGCGCGCTCTTTATTTTCGTGTCGCTGCCCAGACTTTCGTCCAAACATTGAAAACAGAGAGCGACTCTTTTTGGGCTTGTTCAACTCATCAGCTGCTTCGTCTTCAACATCATCGAAGAGTCCAGATTGCTTGATCTCGCCAATCGCAGGCGGATTTCCACCGATGCGCTCGCCTGCTGTCATCGAAAATTTATCTATATCGGTCCCCGCATCGAATGTTTGCTGTTCTTCGTCTATCTGTGCCTGTTCGGTCTTTTCGGCGTATTCGTCATGTTCTTCTGCGTCCGGTTCCTCAACGAAATCTTCTTCGAAGTGACTTCTATCATCTGACAATTCAGCGAAGGACTCCTCTCCTTCTTCTAGCGATTCCTCGTCTTCCTCTTCATCATCATCATCATAGTCAGGCGCGACCGAGCTCATGGAATCAATCTGATTGTCTCGCTCATCCGCATCCGCTTCGTCCTCGTCATAGTCGAACAGGATAGAGTCTGGATCCTCATCTGCGTCTTCGACATACTGCTCGCTCGTTTCATCACCTGTGACGGCAGGCGCAACGACCTCATCCTCAGCCATTTCTTCTGGCTCTTCCAGTGTTTCCCAGTCTTCACCGATACTGGGCGTCTGGCCTACATAGGAGGTAAATTCGTCTTCATCGACCTCCTCAATCTGTTGAGCCACTTCTTCGCTACTGAATTCGCTACTGACGCCGTCTAGCGTCGTGAAAGCCTGATCAGCTGTTTCGGTTTCTTCCATGCTGTCCGATTGCAGCGGTGCTTGATTCGGCGTCGCTGCTTCTGCGTTTATTTCAGTCGTTTCGGACAGTTCGACGGCATCCATGAGCACTGGTATATAGCTCTCACCCCCATCATTGGCTAAATTCATAGACTTTGACTTGGACTCAGCCATGTCGAGTGCACTGTTCTGTCGATTCACTTCCTCAAGCGAGCGCGTGACTACACGCGCACCGCCGCCAGGCAGTTCGGCCAGCTCCAGAGCCTCTAAATCCACGTTTTGGGGGATATTCTTATCGATCGCCAGCTTGATTTGGCCGCGGCGCGCATTGAGCGCCACGTAGAGTCCGCGCAGCACTACAGCGACTATGGCTAAGCCCAACAAAAGGATGACTAACTCTCTTCCGCTCATAAGATATTTATAACACCTGATAAGAATGCGCTAAAAACTGGAAATTTTTAATGTTATCTTACAGTTACCGTGTTTTCTTTAGCATAGAAACGGGCTTTTTTGACTGGACCTACATTGCCGCCAGTTCGGCGGCCTCATCTATATCAACCGTGACGATTCTGGACACACCAGGCTCGTGCATGGTCACACCGAGAAGCTGGTTGGCCATCTCCATGGTGATCTTGTTGTGAGTGATGAAGATGAACTGAACGCTCTCTGACATTTCCTTCACCAGTTTCGCATAACGCCCTACGTTAGCGTCATCCAGAGGCGCATCGACCTCGTCCAGCATACAGAATGGCGAGGGATTCAAACGGAAGATGGAGAACACCAAGGCGATAGCCGTCATCGCCTTCTCGCCACCGGAGAGTAGATGAATCGTACTGTTGCGCTTACCAGGGGGCCGCGCCATGATTGCCACGCCTGTATCGAGCAGATCTTCACCGGTCATATCCAGATAGGCATGGCCGCCACCGAATACCTTGGGGAAAAGGTCTTGCAGGCCAGCATTTATCTTGTCGAAAGTATCCTTGAAGCGGGTTCTGGTTTCCTTGTCGATCTTGCGGATCGCGTTCTCCAGGGTATCTAGCGCCTTCTCGAGGTCTGCATTCTGTTTGTCAAGGTAAATCTTACGCTCAGATTGCTGGGCATATTCATCGATGGCGGCTAGGTTAATCGGCCCAAGACGCTGAATGCGGTTTCCCAGCTTCTCTAGCTCCTGCTCGCAGGACTCCTCATTGATATCCTCAGGCAAGTTTGCAAGGACAGATTCAAGTTCAAATTTCGCCTGCTGAAGCTGTTCCAGGATGCCATCTCGCTTCACCGACGCCCCTTCACTCTTCAGGCGCTTCTGCATTAAGTTTTCGCGTATCTGGTTAATCTGCTCTAGCACTTGATTGCGCTGCTGCTCCAGAGACCGCGTCGCATGCTCGTTAGCATCGACCTTGGCCTTTGCCTCGGCCAGTTCTTTTTCCACTTCCAAACGTTGCTGCAGCAAGGCCTCCAAATCGGTGCGCATTTTCGCCAGAGGCTCATCCGCGGCGGCAATATGTTCTTGTAGGGAGTCCATCCGTTCGCGGCTTCGCTGTACCTGTGTCGCCATGCGGTCCATGGTCTCGCGAGTCGATTGTAACTGGGATTGAACAGACTGCTGTTTTAGAGCAAGTTCGTGCGCTAAGTCTTTGTCTTTTCTTGAATTTTCTCTGCATGACGCCAGAGCTAACTGACGCTCTTCACGCTGCGCCTCCAGGCTTTCGCGGCCGCCGACATCCTGCTCCATGCTGTCCAGCGCCTGCTGCAATCTTGAACGCGAGGCCGCCGTATTCTCTTCCTCTACCGCCAATTGGCGATTGAGTTCTTCCAATTCGTGGTGAATCCGCTCCTTCCTGAGCTGAGCTTCCTCTACCTTGGCCATCTGCGCACTGACCTGCGACTTTAGCTCGCTGTGCTGCTGCGTCTTTTCTGCAAGCTCGCCCTGCAGCCTCTCCCGCTCTGCCTCGTCCTGACTTAGCGCCTCTTTGGTCTGGGTTTGCATTTCATGCAAAGCACTAGATTCTTCTTCTAATCTTTTGATTTTTTTGAATAAGCCGGCTATTACACCACGGCGCTCCACGACCGATTCCTGCTTGCTGAAATTACTTACCTGCAACCATGCAGCTCCCATCCACACCCCATCGTCGGTGATGATCGATTCCTGCGGCCCCAGCTGCGCGCGATGTATTAGAGCCTGGGACAGGTTGTCGGCGACATAGATGCCGCTGAGCATGTCATTCAGACCCCATTCGCTGCTGACCTTGTCTGTCAGCGGCGAAAGTGGGAACTGTGAGGCCGCGACCGACTCTCTGGCCGCCCGCACATCGATCAGGGCGACTTTGCCCTGTGGAAGCTCCTGCAGCATCGCCTCGATGTTATCGAGCCCCTCGACACAGATGCTCTGTAGCGAGTCGCCGAGCACCATCTCAACTGCCCGCTCCCAACCTTCAGTGATCTTGAGGCCCTCGGCCAGACGAATCTGGTTGTCCAGACCCTGCTTGCCCAGCCATGTGTTCAGGGCTTCGTTGTCCTGACCCAGCGCCGCCTGCTGCAGGGCTTCCAGGGAAGATTGTTTTCCCTTGGCCGCCTGCAACTCGCTGCGCATCTCATTCAGGTCGTCGGAGCCTTTGCTCAGGGCGGCACGATGCTCTTCTATCGATAGATTTAGAGCCCTGTTCTTCGCCTGCATGCCGTTGATAGTTTCTTCTAATAACAGTACCTCCGTGGAGGCCTCGCTGACCGAGTCATCGACCGGCCCCGCAGCCAGCGTTTTGTTCTCGTCCTCTAACTTGCGCTTTCTCTCCAGTCCACGCTCTACGATGCTCTCCAACTGCTGAATTCTTGACTGCTCCACCTCAGCTACCTGGCGAGGTTCCTCGGCACGTTGATTGAACGCGTCCCAATCCTGCTGCCACTGAGTGAGCTCTGCCTCTGCCTGCGCCAATAATTCGGAGGATGATTGCTCCGCGATTCGCGCCTCTTCCAAGGCTGGCGTAACCGAGAGCATCTGGGCGTCTAGCTGAGTGATCTTCTTGAGATCCACATCGAGCTCTTCTTTGGTTTGCGACCACACTTCTTCGGTTTCACTCAGGTCGAGTTTCTGCTGGTCGACTCGCTCCAGGTGGTGCTCTATCGATTGCTCGATCCTGGCGATATCATTTCCCAGACTGTAGAACCGCGCCTGAACCTCGCCGAAGGCATCGGCGAGTTCGGCGTTGTGTGAAAGATGCTCCTCTATCTTTGCATCGATCTCGCGCTGGTCAGCGGTAGTTGCCTCTATCTTGATCTCAAGGTTTTTAATAGCTTCCTGATTTTCACTCAGCTCCTGATCGAGACTGCGCCAGCGCAGACCGTTTAAGTTCGCCGTGGTATCCCGTTCCTGCTGTTTGAATTCGGCGTACTTTTCAGCCGCAACAGACTGACGCTGTAGATGTGCGAGCTGCCGTCCCAGCTCGTCGCGAATGTCCTCTAGCCGCTCTAGATTATCTTTCGTGCGCTTGATGCGATTCTCGGTTTCACGGCGACGTTCCTTGTACTTGGAAATTCCCGCAGCCTCTTCGATAAATACGCGCAGCTCTTCTGGTTTCGATTCGATTAGACGAGAAACCATGCCCTGCTCGATGATGGAATAACTGCGGGCGCCGAGTCCTGTGCCAAGAAAGATATCGGTGATGTCTTTGCGGCGAACCTTCGTGCCATTCAGACTATAGGTAGACTGCGCGTCGCGGTCGACCTTGCGCTTGATGGCGACCTCATCGAAGTTTGCATACTCACCGGTAAGCCTGTGGTCGTGATTATCGAAGACCAGCTCAACACTCGCCTGCCCAACCGGCTTGCGGCCTCCGGAGCCATTGAAGATGACATCTGTCATATTCTCACCGCGGAGGTTCTTGGCCGAACTCTCTCCCATCACCCAACGCACTGCGTCGATTACATTTGACTTGCCACAGCCATTGGGACCGACGACGGAACAGAGGTTAGTGGGAAAATCGATTGTGGTGGGGTCAACGAAAGATTTAAAGCCGGCTAATTTGATACACTTCAGGCGCATGGATTATTCTAATTTTTGCATCATAGGGGTTATATATAAATTGGACTAAAAGTTAGGTCTAGCTTTGACTTTCATTCCACGCTCTTGCGTCGTTCAGCTGTCTATTAATAGCTCGAAAGTTTATCCGATTTGCGGGGTTGATGACAGAATTAAACTAACATTACCACGGATAATTAGCGCCGTTTCCGGGCCAGCCGACTTGATAGCCAAAATCACCCTATCTCATTTTGCTCAAGCTATGTAAACTGCGCGACTCGAATACAGGCAGCTCATTAATTCACTACCTTACAGGGTTTGCTGAAGCAAGCTTATAGAAATGACTAACCTCCGACGAATCGACTCTTATAGCGCTAAACTTCTGCGTAAGCGCATTTTCTGCTGGCTGGTATTCGCACTTGCTTTCCCGCTTGGCACGCCCACGTTTGCTGAGACACCTGCAGGATGGATCAATTCTGCAAATACTTCGGCATACACGACCACCAGAGGCGACATTGAAATTGCTCTAGCGGGTTTCGCCGTCAACAGCACCCTCGATATTTTTAACTATAGGGAAGATCTGATTGCAGCGAGCGGACGCCTGGAAGGCGATAGTGGCGATCTGCTTGGCAACAAGCTGGAGCTGCATTACGGAGTAAGCCGTGACTTTTCGTTATTTTATAGAAGGAAGCAACAATCGCTGACCCTGGATTTGGGTGAAATCAATTCGGTGGACTTAGTCGACATTGACCAATCACTGGAAACCCTCGCTCAATCTGCAGGGCTCAAGTGGACATTCTTTAAAGCCGATCTATTAAACCAGGACAACAGGCATTCTGCGGCCTCGTTAGAGCTCACAGCATTTCAGAGCGAGAGCGATAGCTTCGATGTTGTTCTCGAAGAAATTCGATTGGACAATTTGACGATTTTTTTCGGTGTACCGCAAACATTCTCAATCGCGAACATGGAAGACGAGGGCTGGAAGAGTCGTCTTATTTATAGCTGGCCGCTGCAACAATCTTCCACTTTCACAGCGTGGACGGGCTATGGCGAAAGCACCGCCACATCGGGCACCACATCCGACCTTCAATCCGCCACAATTCGAAGGTTTTTTGAGCAGAGCTTCGAGATTGAGGAGCAATATTTTTATCTCGGGGGCGGCTTCAATGCTTACATCACGCCCCGCCTTTCTATAAACCTCAACTATGAATACATAAAGCTGATTAATGCAGACTTCAGCCGCTTGCCTGCAGAGCCTTTGCCCCAATTGCCGGGATTTCTAAGCGCAAGTTCTCAGGCCGAAATTGATAGCAATCATACTCTGGAAGCACGATTGGCTTACTGGCTGACCCCCGAGATCAATCTTAGCGTTACCGGGAATTTATACGCAAATCAGTTTGTGGGTGTGCTGCCCCATTATAATAATCCACTAAGCGGCTCTTTTTCCTCAACAGCCTACGGCTTTGCTGGTGTGGAGCTGATGTATAAATTTTCTGGTTTCCCTTAAAAATCCTTAGCTTGTAGACCAATTCATGCTAGTTTTACACAAGCTTGGGCATGGGGAAACTGCATGCTCTGTACGCCACACTGAATATGCGCAGAAGATTCTTCGCAGCCACAGTTATAAGGCTAATTATTTCAAGGGGTTATAAATAAAGATGAGTATTTCGAAGGGACAAGTAATGAGAAAAAAAGCGACTCCTCCAACTAGCATAAGAATCCTCTTTACAGCAGCAGCAGTAGCTTTCTGCTCTACGGCTGCAGTTGCTCAGAACCTGAATATAAGCAGCGACCAGGTGACAGCCACCTCAGGTGGCGGTTTCAACTCTGGCGTACTTACTATAAGCAATATGACAGGCATCATCCCTTCCGTAACCATCCCTGCCGCTGGAGTAGCGGGCGCGACGGCAGTGCCGAACTTTACTTTTGCCCTTGCCTCGACTGGCGTGACCGACGGTAGTTACACGTTCAGAGCTGGTGTCGTTATCGATGATGACAATTCTGCACGCAGACTAGAAGTCTCCATTCCAAGCATTACGATGGTGTTTTCCGGCAGCGGTACCACTCTTGCTGGCTCGATTGCTACAAACGCCTCCATCAACGTCCGTGGACGTGCCGCTGACAACACAACTCAAGCAACTACAACGCTGAGCAATGGCGTTTTTTCTTTCACAGGCAACTCCCTCAGCTTTACCGCTGGTAACCAGGTATCTGAAATTCAGGGAACTGGTGGATTGCTCGCGGACATCGCGAATGCGGTGGCCAATAATGGCGCCTTCAGCTACAAGGTCGTCCTGAAACAAACTTCAGGCCCACAGAATCTGCAATTCGGCACTATTACCGGTGGCTTCAGCGCACTGGGCTGTGCTCCTTCTAATGCATTTGAGCTCGGCAGTAATGCATCCAGCTTCTCCGGTGGTTTTGGTGTGCAGGGGCAATTTAGAGTAATAGCGGGAACCTTCGGTGCGGCGCCAACTCCGTTCGCTAGCACCTGTACTACCGCAATTTCCAGCGGTGGCGGCGGTGGTGGTGGTACGCCGACTCCCGCAGCCGAAGCCGCTGCGGTTGAAACTGCAACTGCAGACCTGGCGGCCGCTCTTAGCGGAGGCATAACCCCGGCTGTGCTTACACAACTAGACACTCTGTCAACTAGCACAGCGGCAGCAGCAGCTTCCGTGAGTAGCGGCATAGCGAATGGTTCTGTGACCGTAGCTACAGGGGTTCAATTGTTTGCTAGCCTGAGCTCTCAGATTGAGCTTCTTGGAACAGCCTTTGATACCGCCGTGGCGGCAGGCGATGGTGCCGGTATTGATGCGATCGGGACGGCTGGGCGTAGCGCGGTTGCTTCACTTAAGACGTTAGCGCAGGGCTTGAGGAAGAAGACTGTCTCGGACTCAGAATTAGTTCAATTAAAAACCCTGGCAGACGGCTTCACTAGCCATGTCGCTAACTTATTGAGGTCTCTGGTTACCAGTCTTGCAGCTCCGCTGTCAGTTAACTCTATTACTGTGGATACCGCAATTGCTGAAGTAAGCCCAATAGTGAGTAACCTTCAGTCTGCAGTAAACGACCTATTGACTGTTTCGGGTTTTGCACTGGATAACACGCTGTTCAGCAATATCCAAAATGTGTCACAAGCCTCCTCCGAGGCTGTGTTAGCACCGCTGGGTACTCAATTAGGCCTCACAGTTGCTTACAGCGATGACAGCGCAGCGAAAACATTACTGAGTGGCAACGTCACCCTCCTCGGCAGATTGCTCGATATCATAGCTATTGATGTGGGTGGTGGCGCAACAGTAGATACTACAGCGACGCAAGCAGCTCTTGCCGCTGTTGGATTGAATGCTACAAACGCAGCAAGCTTAAGCAGTAACCTGGAAGCTTTCGTCAATTCGGACACGTTTACAGCTAACGCTGGCAGTGGACAAACGACGCTGACTACGACTTTAACAAGCGCTTTGGCCGCCACTAACTTAACAGTCGACGCAACGACGAGTCGCATCCGCTACACGAAGGGAAGCGCCACATTTGCCGCCTTCGTTAAATCAGTGTCTCCCGCTCCGGCGCTATTGCCAGACGGACAATTCATGCTGGCAGATGGCTCGACTCTTATAATCGGAAACGAATTGGCGATTACATTGGTTCCTGCGCCGAACGACGTGATCGAGTTTGCCGAAGCCATTCAGCTAGCGGGCACAGGTGGATTTACGACACTAGTATCAGCGAACGGTTCTGTAAGCCTGACTGAAACCGCATCCGGTGCAGTCTTTAGCTCACTGATGTCAAGCGCTGCCCTAGGCACCGGTACCGCTGCTAGCAGCACTACTTTTACTGCAGCGACAGGTGATCCTGCAGCTTCAAGCTATCGCTTTGTCGTCACCTACAAAGATGGCACGAGACAGGAGATTCTCCCAAGCGTCGCCGATACCAGCTTCTTCACGTCAGTGCAAAATGCAGGGTTCGCAGTTTTAGTTGATCGCGTCACTGGTGGCCTCACCATCGGTGGCTTCAATTTCCGCCCTGACTTCTTCCTGATACCGCTGACCACAGACGATGCGATCTATCTAACGACTAATGCCGACACCAGCGGCGTAGCCTATAGAGCTGTGGATGCGAATGGCGACGGCAGGACGGACTATCAAGTACTCACTGCCTCCGGCGTACAAACCGTATACGGCCTACCTTAGGCCTGTGGCTGACTCGCCCTTACTCATAGCTAAATGAAGTAAGGGCAAGTCATCACCGGATTGTCATGATTTTCCTCTATCTACTCAGCGCCTTCGCGATTACTGGCGCTTCACTGTTCGCGCTCAAGCCTATTGCCGTAAAAATTGGCTTGGTGGATATTCCGGGCGGCCGAAAAACTCATCTGAATGCGACGCCACTTGTAGGCGGAATGGGTATATTTATAGGTATCATTTGTATCTCATTCCTCATGCCCGGTATCGCGGTAGAGTTTTCATCTCTACTCAGCCTTTCGGCACTGATTCTCTTTATTGGAACGGTAGATGATGCAAAAGAACTAACCCCTTTCACACGCATGCTTGGGCACGGACTTGTAGCCTTGGCCATGGCCGTAGTTGCTGGCGTAGAACTGGGCTCCATTGGCGCATTGTTCACAGCAACCGAAATCGATCTTGGGGTCCTCACAATTCCCATTACCGTGTTTGCTACGGTCGGTGTAATTAATGCCATCAATATGTCGGACGGAATCGATGGGCTATCTGGTGGTTTCGTTGTCATCACGCTCAGCTATATATCGATACTTTCTTTCTCCAATGGCCAGGCTATGACTGGCAGCTTTTGCCTGATCATGATCTGTTCGATCACTGCATTTCTCAGTCTTAATTTTAGACGACCGTGGCATAAGAAAGCGCTCGTATATCTAGGCGACGCCGGTAGCACCATGCTGGGGTTTATTTTGGCCTGGCTCCTTATTACTAGTACGCAGGGAATGATCCCTGCTTTCCCACCCGTATATGCTCTCTGGTTTCTAGCTGTGCCTCTGTTTGATACGGTTAATCTATTGATAAAGAGGCCGCTACGCGGTCAGTCGCCCTTTTCACCTGGCCATGATCATTTGCATCATATGCTGTTGAGCCGTGGTTACTCAGTCGAGCGCGTCGTCTTAATTCTGCTCTGTACCGCCATAGTATTTGGTGGAATCGGGCTTTTTGGCCTCTCCATCGGTGCGAAAGAATCTACCATGTTTCAAATTTTCATAATTTTATTTAGCTTCTACTTTTTCTTCGCTGATAGAATTAAGAAGCACTCCACCGCATAGAAATTCTACATAGCACTCTGCTACGTCGAGATGTATCGCCTGCCTACTTACTCTCTAATGGTTCTCCACGAGCTTTGATCCAGCGTGTAAACTAAACAGCCTCCAGCTCGTTGTATATAAGGAACCCAAACCAATTAGAGGCCCTGCAAATGCTAAAAATAGTACTCTTTTCACTAGCTATACCTCTTATAGCTGCCTGTGGCAGCATCGAAGACCTCACTGGCAACAATCCTATTATCGATAGCCAAGGGGTGATTTTGGCACAGTACGACGCCGACCTGGCACAGTGCGAAGTCTATGCTGACGAAGTAGCTATCGCACAAAAGGCAGGAGCTGGCGCAGTCTCCGGTGCAGTGATAGGCGGTGTATTTGGAGCGGTAGTCGGAAACAGTAGCACTGCCCAAAAAGGAGCCGGTATCGGGGCCATAGGGGGTGGCGCGCGAGGCGTTGGAGAAGGAATACGAGAGAGAGAACGCGTGATCAAACGTTGCCTCATTGGTAGAGGTTACCGCGTGCTAAATTAGTGGCGCAGCCTGCAGCCATCCTGTTATTCGGTCCAGGGGTATTTTCGCAGTTTCTATCTATTGCGACGATTGTTAACCACGAGTAAATCTTTTGTAAACTGGAAATATTAGCCCACCCATCTATAGTTATAGACAGCAGGGAATGCTACCAAGAGGTACAAGGACGTGCCTCGAGTTAATCACAAGTACCGGCCGCAATTGGAATGGGGAGCGCTACATTGTTTACTTTAGACCTACCTTCGGACATAGAGAAACGTTTACTGGTTCTGGCAATGCACACCGGCAGAACGGTACAGTATTGCGCACGGGAGGCTATTCTGGACTACATAGACGAAGTTGAGGAGCGGTTTCTCGCAATTGACAGGATAAGCGAAGAAGAATCGAAGGATGACTTTAGCGCGCTGGGCTGATTGCTGATGGCTGATGGCTGATGGCTGATGGCTGATGGACTAAGGTAGGCTCATTTTGCAAGCCTCGATGGAAAATTGGTCGGGACGACAGGATTTGAACCTGTGACCACTACACCCCCAGTGTAGTGCG
>CAXBLN010000095.1:0-14331 GCA_963976555.1 uncultured Gammaproteobacteria bacterium | reverse complement strand
GCATGGTTAAGCAACTTAGATGAAAAGGTGTATGATTGATGAGATTCATATTTGTAGCAGATTCCTTTCTAGAGGACGGCGTACTAGGGGGAGGAGAATTTAACAACCATGAGTTGATGAATATTCTTTCTACCTTGGGCCATGAAGTATTCAACAAGCCGTTGGACAGGCCATAGATTCCGGCTTCGAGACTCCATACCTTCCCTTCGGCATTGTTTACATAGAATAGGGAACTGCCGTCGCCTACGAGTAGGTTATAACCGGCAAACTGATCATAGCTTTGAGCCAGGCGCGCGCAATATTCCTCGGCGGAATCGGTGCCAGCCAGAAATTGTCGAGTGAGGTCGCCACGAGAACGCGGCTTCGGTATTGTCTGGGCAGGGTCCCGAATGTTGGTGACCGCTGCGAATCGCCCATTCGCTGTGACGCCGAGCCAGGTCCCACCAGCCTGCAGGTCTCTGCCGGACAGAATTTTGCTGCCGGTTTCGGTATCTGTCCATAGATCGGCTGACGCGGTAGCTCTAGCGAAAAGCTCGTCTCTATTGGCGGCTACTACCAAAGGAAAGCGAGGGTCCGTTTGGTACGAAAAAATGATTAGGCACATTGGGTCTATGTTAACTGCTCATAGCTGGAATGGATAGAATCGCAGGAGTTACCGAATAGATCTATGGCGATCGAGGCTTCTCGGGGGAGCAGTATGGTAGTGAAATTTGCCAAACTTTCTTGCCACGGGTTGAGTATAATAACTCCCTATTGGCCTCCTGACCTTCGGATCGAGAAAAGCGACATAGACCCATGCTGACATTCCCCCAATTCGACCCAGTGGCGATAGCAATCGGCCCCATAAGCATTCATTGGTATGGAATCATGTACATGATTGCCTTCGGCGGCGCTTGGGCGCTAGCATCCTACCGCGCGAAGCGGCAACCGGGTCAATGGAGCGCCGAGCAGCTCTCGGATTTGGTGTTCTACGGAGCGCTGGGTGCAGTCGCGGGCGGGCGCATGGGTTCGGTGCTGTTCTACAATTTCGATCGTTTCATCGAAGACCCCATCTGGCTATTGCGAGTCTGGGAGGGAGGCATGTCCTTCCACGGCGGCCTACTGGGTGTGTTGCTGGCATTCTTTCTCTATTCGCGCAGCATCAAGAAAGACTTCTTCGAAGTCATGGATTTTATCGCGCCGTTCGTGCCTTTCGGGCTGGGCGTCGGTCGCTTTGGCAACTTCATCGGCGGCGAATTATGGGGCAGACCAACAGACGTTGCCTGGGGTATGGTCTTTCCTCATGTGGATCAGCTGGCACGCCATCCTTCGCAGCTTTATGAAGTTGCACTGGAGGGCATCGTATTATTCACTCTCGTGTGGTGGTTCTCCTCAAAGCCGCGACCGCGTATGGCAGTGACAGGCCTGTTTGCGTTGGGATACGGCAGCTTCAGATTTTTCATTGAGTTTTATCGTGAGCCCGACTTGCATCTCGGGTTCGTCGCCTTCGAATGGTTGACCATGGGTCAGGTGCTATCGACCCCAATGATCGTTGGAGGGCTGGTACTATTGGCGCTCGCCTATATGAGGCCGCAGCCACAACTTAAATCCTTATAGTTTCTTTAACCTTTTTGTAGAAGTTTAAATGATATGCAGCAGTATCTAAGTCTCTGCCAGCGAATTGTCGATGAGGGCGTCTGGATCGAGAATCAGCGCACCGGCAAGAAATGTCTCACCGTAATCAACGCGGACCTTACCTACAACGTGGGGGATAACGAGTTTCCGATTATTACAACGCGAAAGAGTTTCTGGAAGGCGGCTATCGCCGAGTTACTCGGGTATCTAAAGGGGCTCGATAATGCGGCGGACTTTCGTGCCCTAGGTACTAAATCCTGGGATGCCAACGCTAATGACAATGAGGCGTGGTTGAGCAATCCTGTGCGAAAAGGCGTCGATGATATGGGTCGCGTCTACGGTGTGCAAGGTAGAAACTGGCAGCGGCCGGATGGTTCCAGCATCGATCAATTGCAGAAGATCGTCGACAACCTGAGTCGCGATGTGGACGACCGCGGTGAAATTTTAACATTCTATAATCCCGGCGAGTTCAACCTTGGTTGCCTGCGCCCCTGCATGCACACCCACACCTTTTCGCTAATGGGCGATAAACTCTATCTTACCAGCTACCAGCGTTCCTGTGATGTGCCGCTAGGGTTGAACTTTAATCAGATACAAGTTTTTACCCTGCTCGCGCTCGTGGCACAGATCACTGGCAAGTCGCCAGGCTTCGCTTATCACAAGATCGTCAATGCTCATATTTATGAAGATCAATTGGAGTTAATGCGCGACGTCCAGCTGCAGCGTAAACCCTTCGATCCTCCCAAACTGCATATTAATCCTGACATCAAATCGCTTCGGGATATAGAGACCTGGGTAACGCTTGCTGATTTTGAAGTCGAGGGATATCAGCACCATGAAGCGATTAGCTACCCTTTTTCCGTTTAGTCTCTGAGCGACAAATTATGAAACTCGCCTTAATATGCGCAATGTCCGAGAATCGAGTGATCGGCCGTGACAATGATCTGCCCTGGCACTTGTCGGAAGACCTGAAGTATTTCAAGCGTACAACCATGGGTAGCTGCATGATCATGGGGCGCAATACCTGGGAATCTATCGGTCGCGCATTGCCGGGAAGGACCAGCATCGTCATAAGCAGTAGAGAGGGCTATGAGGCAGAGAGCGCCGAGGTAGTCGACTCCCTGCAAGCGGCTATTGATCGAGCGAAGTTACTCTCTGCAGAAAGTGGGAGTATCGAGGCGTTCGTTATCGGAGGCGCAGTCCTCTATCAGTCGGCCCTACCTTTTGCAGATACGATACACTTAACCCGCGTCCACGCGCAGGTAGAGGGTGACACCTATCTACACGAATTCGATGAATCAAAATGGAAAGAGCTGTCCCGCGAAGAGCATAAGCGTGATGAAGAAAATGGCTACGACTACAGCATCTGCGTATTGGAAAGAATTAAGTGAAAACTAATATAGTTGCCAGCTACAGCTTTTTTAGCAACACTTTCGATTTACGCTGAAAATTATAGAGCTCCTGTCTCTGCTCCGGCAGATCGCTAAGGCTGGCTTCCTGAAAACCTTTTCCCAAGAACCAGTGTGATGCGACCGTAGTTAGTACGAACAGGGTTTTTATCCCATCTTTCCTGGCCTGGCCTTCCAGGCTGTTCAGGAGCTGATCTCCATAACCATTCTTTTGGAAACTGCTATCGATAGCGATACACGCGATCTCCGCGTAATCGTTTCCAACTGGATAGAGTGCGGCGCAGGCAATCACGGAGTCTTCCAGTTCAACGATCCTAAAATTATCGATCTCTGTCTCTAGAAGCTCGCGTGAACGTTCAACTAGCGAGCCATTCTCTTCTAATGGTTTAATCAGTTTGAGTATGCCGGCCACGTCATCTATTGTCGCGGCGCGCAGATTCTCAAAACCATCATTGCTGATCAGGCTGCCATTCCCTTGCCGTGTAAACAACTCACGAATCAACGCGCCGTTCTCCTTGAAGCTAATAAGGTGAGAGCGATGAACCCGATTCGAATAGGCGCGCAGACACGCATCCAACGCACGACTAATGCACTGCGATTCCTCGTCCATCTGTGCGAGTTTATCCGCATAGAATTTCGCATCATCTGCACTAAGAGATGCAACCAGGCGGCCGTCGTCGTCAAGCACCCCAGCCTGAGGAACCAATAGAATTAGTTTCTCCGCGTGTAGCTCAATGGCTACCTCGGTAGCTACTTCTTCCGCCGACAGATTAAATATTTCACCGGTTAGCGAATAGCCGAGATTGGAGAGCAGCACAATATTGTTCTGATCCAGTTGTTGTCGAATAGCCTCTGCTCGTATCTTCCTTACTTTGCCCGTGTATTGATAGTCGATGCCATCGTGAATACCTACAGGTTTGGCGGTAACGAAGTTGCCTCGACAGAGACGAATATCGGAACCCTGCATAGGTGAATTGCTGATGCCCATGGAGAATAGGGCTTCGAGTCTCGCGCTCTCACCGCCGACTACACGTGTGACGGTCTCTATGCAATCTGCCTCAGTGATGCGGATGTTGCGATGATAGTTCGACTGCTTGCCACTGGACTCCAATGCCGCCGATATTTGAGGCCTGGCTCCATGAACCAGTATCAATTTCACGCCAAGGCTATGTAGCAGAGTGAGATCATAAACAACGTTGGCCAAATTCTTGTCCGCCATCGCCTCGCCGCTAAGGAGCACTACGAAAACTTTCCCGCGATGTGTATTAATATAGCTAGTCGACGCTCGAAACCATTCGATCATACTGAGACTATCGTTCTCGTTGCTATCCATCATTCGGCTCTCTTATTATTATTGCTGCAGGCAGTGGTGACTAATCATCTTCTGAATTACGTCGATGCAAGGCTCGATCATATCAAGCGACATGTACTCGTCAGGTTGGTGCGCCTGATCGATATTACCAGGCCCCATAATAATGGTGTCCATCCCTAATTCTTGCAGGAAGGGCCCCTCGGTACCGAATCCTACACTGATTCCGCCATGTCCTGTGAGTTTCTCCGCTGTTCTGAGTAGGGCGCTATTCTCATCAGCGAAGAACGCAGGGACGCCGGTAAAAAGAGGAGCGAACTCGAATTCTATGCCTAGCGGATCCATGAGAGACGCGATCCTATTGCGAATCTCCCCGCGCACGGTTTCTATATGCATTCCCGGCATCAGCCGAATATCAAATTCCAGTTCACAGTGGCCACAGATTCGGTTAGGGTTGTCTCCGCCATGTATCACCCCGAGATTCAATGTCGGATGAGGAATGTTGAACAACTCGCTACTAAATTTGCTCTTCAGTTCTTCTCGATACAGCATGAGATCGCTTATTAAATAATGCATGGCATCGAGCGCATTATTGCCCAGGGATGGATCGGAGGAATGACCGCTCTGACCGAGCAGGCGGACGGATTCCATCATGATGCCCTTATGCGCCTTAACCGGTTGCATGCCCGTAGGTTCGCCAATGATCGCAGCTCTAGCCCGTGGCCGTCCCATCTCGGCAATGCATCTAGCTCCTTGCATGGATGTCTCTTCGTCTGCCGTCGCCAATATGATGAGAGGTTCGAGGAATTTTTTATCCAACAAGGGCTTCACCGCTTCCATGATGATCGGGAAGAAACCCTTCATGTCGGTAACCCCGAGGCCGAACAGCTTGTCATCCCTTTGGGTTACCTTAAAGGGGTCTACGGACCAGAGCTCCTCATCGAGTGGCACGGTATCGGTGTGACCCGCCAGTACTAATCCACCGGGACCGCTACCCAGGGTTGCGATAAGATTAAACTTGGTAGCTTCGCTACCAGGAATGGGAATTAGCTCGCAGTCGAAGCCCATTGCCTCGAATAAGTTGGCAAGATAGTCGATGACCGCCTTATTGCTTGTATCGATGCTGGTGTTGGCTGAACTTACGCTAGGTAGGCTGACAACTTCGTTGAGTCTTTCGAATAGTAATTTGGAATTTACCGGCAAGAAAATTCTCCAGTCACTGACGCGGTTGAATTAGGAGGGAGCCGAGAGCTTAGCGATCATGTCGGTTTTCGACGCCATAATAAAGTCGTTAATGTGTAGACCGTTTATCTTATGGGTCCACCAGTATACTGTCACTTTACCCCATTCCGTCATTATAGAAGGGTGATGTTTCTCTCGTTCCGCCAGTGCGGCAATCTTGTAGCTGAAATCGAAAGCATCCTTAAACTCCACGAAATGGAACTCACGGCTGAGTTTATCCACGCCGTCATGAAAATCTCGTCTCCAGGCAGGAATCTTGAGCAGCAGCTCACTAGCTTCGTCGTCTGTGACCAGTGGCGCGCCCATTCGACACGCTTCGCAGTGCTTCTCGTATAGTTTTTCCATGGGGTATCCTAGAGAAATTCCTGCAATAGGCTGTTCAGTAGTCTATAGCCTCTGTCTGAGGCCGCTATGCGATCATCTCGAATTTCAAGAAGCTCGTTTGCAATCAGGTATTCTACCTTCTTTCCTATAACGCTAAAAGGGAGCCCGGTTCTGGCTTGAAACATGGCTTTAGTGAAGCCTCTGCGACTGCGTAGCGCATTCAGTAGAAACTCAATAGGGCGCTCATCCAGAAGAACCTCGGTTCTCTTTACTTCCGCCTGGAGACTCTTGCTTAGGTAGTGATTCGGTTGTCGATGTTTCTGCGTGCGGACGATAGAATCCGATTCTGGCAGAGTAATCTTGCCATGTGCCCCGGCCCCAATCCCGATGTAGTCTCCAAATTCCCAGTAGTTCAGGTTGTGTTGCGATTGATAATGCTCTTTCGAGAAGGCCGATACTTCGTAGCGTCGATAGCCGTTTTCCGCGAGCTGGGCTAAGCCCGAACATTCCAATGAGCTTAAGACTGACTCATCGGGCAGGCTAGGGGGTCGCGCATAGAATACAGTATTGGGCTCGATGGTGAGTTGGTACCACGAGATGTGTAGAGGGCTAAAGCCCAAGGCGACCTGTAGGTCAGCAATGGCAGCGGCTACCGTCTGGCCGGGTAGGCCATGCATCAGGTCTAGATTAAAATTCTCGAATCCAGCCTTTCGTGCAAACTCGATAGCGCGTCTGGACTCATCAGAGGAATGGATACGGCCAAGCTTCTTCAGTTGGGCATCATCGAAGCTCTGAACTCCGATTGAAAGGCGATTGATGCCTGCCGAGAAATAGTCTGCAAACTTTTCTGCCTCCGCGGTTCCAGGGTTCGCCTCCAGAGTAATTTCCGCCTCGCTGCCTAGTTTTGAATTACTACGAATATGCTCAAGAAGTGTATCGAAAGCAGCCGCACTGAAAAGGCTAGGAGTGCCTCCGCCAATGAAGATGGACTGCAGTGGCCGACCCTGGCAGAGCGCATAGTCGCGATCGAAGTCTTGGCAAAGAACTTCTATGTATTCCTGCTCGGGAATTCCCGCCGGTGCTTCATGGGAATTGAAATCACAGTAGGGACATTTCTTCACACACCAGGGGATATGGATGTAAAGGCTTAGTGGTGGGAGTTCCAACATTGCAGTAGCTGCTTAAGAGCTTGACCTCGATGACTGATGGCGTTCTTGGCGGCGGCAGCTAGCTTCGCAGAGGCACAGCCGTGGCTTGGTACATAGAACAAGGGATCGTAGCCGAATCCATTCTCGCCTTCCTCCTCGTGAAGGATACGCCCCTCCCAGGTGCCTTGACAGATTAGGGGCATTGGATCCATAGCGTGGCGCATATAGACAATCACGCACTGGAACCTTGCGCCACGGTCGGCATCGGCTACGCCGGCCAACTCGCGCAGTAGCTTCGCATTGTTATCCTTGTCAGCTTGCAGGCCGTGGGAGCCGGCATACCGCGCCGAATAGATCCCCGGCTCGCCATTGAGCGCATCTACCTCAATACCGCTATCGTCGGCAATCGCGGGAAGGCCCGTTGCCAGACAGGCGTGACGCGCCTTGATCAGAGCATTCTCTACAAAGCTCAGGCCCGTCTCATCGGCATCGCTTACCGAGAATTCCGATTGTGGCAGCAACTGAATATCTTTCTGTTTCAGAATGGCCGCCAGTTCAGCAAGCTTGCCCTTGTTTCCGCTCGCTAATACGACTTTACGCATCTTGATCGAAGTCTTTACTGATGTGATAGATAGCAATCTCTCCCAAGAAATTTGGCCAAGCCTTCATGTACCAGCTGCCCTGATGTTCTAGATCGACGACCGTCTTCGCTAACACCTTAATGTTCTTCTCTACGCATAAGGCATCGAAGTCATTCACCGTACAGAAATGAATATTCGGCGTATCGTACCAGGCATGGGGCATAAACTTAGACACAGGCATGCGTCCCCGGCTAGCCAGATAGAGTCGGCTCTTCCAGTTGCCGAAATTTGGAAAAGTTACGATACCCTTCCTGCCGATGCGCAGCATCTCATCGATCAGGTGGTCGGGTTTACTAAGGGCTTGTAGGGTCTGCGCCAATAAAACTGTGTCAAAACTATGTGATTGGAAATTGGAGAGGCCTTCATCCAGATTCTGCTCGATTACGTTCGTGCCTCGTTCCAGACAATGCTGAATATTGTTCTCGTCAATCTCCAAGCCTATTCCATGAACATTCTTAGTCGACTGCAAGTAATGCAATAGACTTCCGTCACCGCAGCCAAGATCGAGTACCTTGCTATCCTCTTTTATCCACTGTTGAATTATTTCCAGATCAGGTCGCATCGCTTTCATTCTCCTGATACACGCGCGCGAGGTATCCAGACAAAGCCGCTACATAGCGAGGGATCGGTAATAAGAATGCATCGTGACCTTGGTCGGCATCGATTTCCAGGTAACTCACTTCTCTGCCGGCTTTTAATAGGTCGTTTACGATCTCGCGCGAGCGTTCTGGCGGGAAACGCCAGTCCGTGCTGAAAGACATGAGTAAAAATTTACAGTCACTGTTAGCGAACGCCTTGGATAGATCACCATCGAAATCCACTGTGGGGTCAAAATAGTCCAGAGCCTTGGTCATGAGAAGGTAGGTGTTTGCATCGAAGTTCTCGGAGAACCTTTCCCCCTGATAGTGCAAATAACTCTCAACCTGAAAGTCTACATCGAATCCAAAACTCAATTTCCCCGTGCGCAAGTCCCTACCGAAATTTTTTGGTTCGATACTAGAATCGTTGCTTCCAAACTTCGCGCGCATGGCACTATCGGATAGATAAGTGATGTGTCCAACCATGCGAGCAAGCATCAGTCCCTGCTTCGGATAGGTGCCTTTCTCGAGATAGCGCCCCTGGTGAAAATCTGGATCGCTCGTAATCGAATGTCTGGCCACTTCATTGAAGGCGATATTCTGTGCCGAAAGCTTTGGCGCTGCGGCTATGCAGATGGCATGACGAACTCGTTCCGGATAACTGATAGTCCACCTTAGTACCTGCATGCCACCAAGGCTGCCGCCAACTACAGCGGCCCATTCTGGAATCTCCATGCGATCCATCAGACGCTTCTGGCTGGTTACCCAGTCGCGTACCGTTATGACAGGAAAGTCGGGGCCATAGTATTGCTTAGTTGCCGGATTGATCGAGGCCGGGCCGGTGCTTCCATCGCAACCACCAAGATTGTTCAGGCTCACAACATAGAAGAGATTCGTGTCTATCGCTTTTCCAGGGCCGATGCAGTTGTCCCACCAACCGGGTTTTGTATCGCTCTCACTATGATAACCAGCCGCGTGATGATCGCCGCTGAGTGCATGACAGATCAATATCGCATTCGACTTCGCGGTATTCAACTTGCCGTAGGTCTCTACGACAAGTTCATATTCGGGCAATACCTTGCCGCTTCGAAGCGCCAGTGGCTCATCGAATTTATAGACCTGAGGTGTTACCAGGCCGACCGAGTCTGTTGGTATTGTGTTTGGCATCGTAGTTAAATTCTGTTCTTGTGCTGAATCACCTGCTACTAAAACTAGATTAACGTGTTCTCGGAAATATCTAATTCTTCAGGCATGGACAGTGGTTTCTTAATGCACAATCTCTTATGTCGTCCCGTTTGCCCCTTCACTATAGTAATCGCCGCCTGCTTAGTGCGAAATATCTTCGCCAGGAAGCGAATCAATTGCCTATTCGCTTTTCCATCAGTTGGCGATGCCTTAATTCGAATTTTAAGATGCTCACCGACCGGTCCTACCACGGAGTCCTTGTTGGACCTGGGTTGTATGCTGCAGTCTAGATATAAGGCATCGTGCTCCCATCGATAGTACATAGCGCGCACAATACTCAGTCTATGGGTTCCGGGGGAGCTTGCTTAGATTCCGACTATTACCATGGCATGTTGCTGATTGATGCCAAAGGTTGTGAGGATAAAATTCTGAATGATCTGAATGGCAATGAAAATAAAGATAGGCGAGAAGTCTAGACCGCCCATAGAAGGGATTATCTTTCTCACCGGGGCCATAATCGGTTCCGTTAACTGCCAGACTAGTCTAAGCAGTGGGTGGGGATTCGTGCTACCGGAGAACATCATAACGAAGGACATTATGATCGACCCCAATATTGCGTAGTAGTAGATGCTAACAATGAAAAGAATAACGCCGACGAATGCCCAAGTAATGATAGAACCGATTCCAGGTATGGTTCCGCCGTAAAGAAGGATCAACACGCAGATCGCAGCCGCCTCGACGAGGAAGGCCAGCACCAGTGTGGAAAAATCTATGCCCCTGTAGCCAGGGATAAAGGTTCTGAATAAGCGCACCATGGGATCTGTAATCTTCACCACGGATTGGGAAATAGGATTGTAGAAATCTGCTTTCGCGACTTGCAGCAGAAATCGAAGCAACACGGCCAGCAAATATATTCCAGTGAGCGTACTAAAAATTAGTGCTGCAGAGCTACTCATAACGCCTATGTTCCTATTTCAATGTACTATCACAACAATTTCTAGCAGGAATAGTTATTCCCTGCGTGCCTGAGAGACAAACAGATACTACGTGTTATCTGTTTCTTCGGCCAGTTCTACAGATCGCGTTCTGGCAGCGTTCAGTGCTAAGGAGACCAAGCCTCGCAAGCCTCCATCTTCGAACTGCAGGATCGCCTTCTCCGTAGTTCCGCCGGGTGAAGTGACTTTACGTCGCAAGGTGGCGATGTCATCTGTGCTGTTCTTCGCCAGCGCGGCCGCACCGGCGGCTGTGTGGTACGTGAGCTCTCGGGCTAACTCCTCGCTTAGACCCATCTCGACAGCAGTTGCCTGCATGGCCTCCATGAAGAGGAAGAAGTAGGCAGGACCGCTGCCAGAAACGGCAGTAACGATGTCGATGTCCGAATCCTGAGCAACCCAGGTGACGAAACCGACTGCGCTCATTACTTCCTCGGCGAGCTGCCGCTGTTCGGTAGATACCTTCGGGTTCGCAAATAGACCGCTAGCACCCATAGCGACTAGCGCAGGAGTATTCGGCATACAGCGCACTATCGCTGTAGACCTACCCAGCCATTTTTCCAGATGCGCAGTAGTAATGCCCGCGGCTATAGATATTATCACCACCTCTGGGCTATTCAGGTCGGCGGCCAATGTCAGACAGACATCCCTCATCACCTGAGGCTTAACTGCCAGGACGATCACATCGGCCTTCGCAGCTACCTGCGCATTGCTAGCCGTGTGAATGCCACAGTCCTTGGCAAGCAAACCGAGTTTGTCGCTATCCAGATCGGCTGCCCAGATATTCTCTGCCGCGGTACCTTTGTCGATGAGGCCGCGAATCAGGCTATTAGCCATGTTTCCTGCGCCTATAAAGCCGATCTTTGTACTGTTCAACATTTGTCCTCGTAAAACCTTATTGCCGCTTTGAATGTAGGCGAGTGGCCCTTGAAGCGAAGTATTCTATCGCATTTATATAGAGCTAGATAACTTGTTTGGCAGGCGCAGCGCTGCTCTGGAAACGGGGAATCCTGCTACTCGCGAGGTCCAAAGATGGAGGTGCCGATTCGAATGAGGGTGGAGCCCTCGGCGATAGCCGCCTCGAAATCATTGCTCATTCCCATAGAGAGGGTGTCGAAATGTGTGTAGCGCCTTCTAAGCCTAGCGAATTCTTTCGCCAATATGCGGAAAGAGTCGCGTTGTGCCTGAGTATCCGGTAGTACTGCGGGAATCGCCATGAGGCCGCGCAACTCAAGGTTGGGTAGCGCTTGAACTGCATCGCATAGAGCTTCGGTTTCGCCTAGCTCTAGCCCCGACTTGCTCTCTTCTTCGGATAGTTTTACCTGTACGCAGATATTCAACTTCTCTTTAGCTGACCCTCGTTGATCGCTGAGCCGTTGAGCGATCTTCAGCCTATCGACACTATGCACCCAATCAAAATTCTCCGCTATGGCTCTTGTCTTGTTAGCCTGTACGGGCCCAATAAAGTGCCAATTCAACTGCAATGCAGACAAATGTTGAATTTTATCGAGTGCTTCTTGCAGATAATTCTCGCCAAAATCCCGAATGCCGGCCGCGTGCGCTTCCACTATGCGCTCTGCTGAGTGGCGTTTAGACACCGCGAGCAGTTTCACACTGCCTGTGCTGCGCTCGTATTGCTGCTCATATTGCCGTAATTGGGCGCTCAGTCGCTGAATATTTTCTGCTATGGAGGTCACGTTCTGGTCTGAATTATGCACGAGCTAGGTATGGGATATTCGCTAAAGGACAGGTACTATAGGTGAGCTGATGCCTATTGGCTAGTGCTATCAGCGCCTCGAGCGGCAATGAATCGTTTAGTTCTAGAAGTTAAAAATAAAAAATTTTGAGACGCGGTAAGGAAGGCAAATGGATATTACAGAATTACTCGGATTTAGCGTAAAACAAGGTGCATCGGATTTACATATCACCGCTGGCATGCCACCTCTTATACGTGTTGATGGCGATATTCGCCGAATCAACGTTCCAGAGATGGATCATAAAGAAGTGCATGCGCTTATTTATGAAATCATGAATGACAAGCAGAGAAAGGACTACGAGGAGTTTTTAGAAACTGACTTCTCTTTCGAGGTGCCTAATCTAGCTCGCTTTCGTGTAAACGCTTTTATGCAGAACCGCGGTGCCGCTGCAGTATTTCGTACTATTCCTTCTAAAGTTCTAACAATGGAACAGCTCGGCATGGGGGAAATATTTAGAAAGATTTCCGATGTGCCACGCGGACTTGTGGCTGTCACGGGGCCGACAGGCTCTGGCAAGAGTACGACCCTCGCCGCGATGGTCGATTACATAAACGAAACCAAGTATGAGCATATCCTCACCATTGAGGACCCTATCGAATTCGTCCATCAGAGTAAGAAGTGTCTGGTGAACCAACGCGAAGTGCATAGAGACACACACGGGTTTAACGAGGCACTGCGCTCGGCACTTCGTGAAGACCCAGATATTATTCTAGTTGGTGAGCTTCGTGATTTGGAAACGATTCGATTAGCACTAACCGCGGCTGAGACTGGTCACTTGGTTTTTGGCACACTACATACAACCTCGGCAGCGAAAACGATCGACAGGGTGATCGATGTATTTCCGGCGGCAGAGAAAGACATGGTGCGGTCTATGCTTTCGGAATCACTTCAGGCCGTAATTTCACAAACATTATTGAAGAAGCCGGGGGGCGGGCGCGTTGCAGCCCATGAGATAATGATGGGCACGTCGGCTATTCGAAACTTGATTAGAGAAGACAAAGTCGCGCAGATGTATTCGGCGATACAAACCGGTGCCGGTTCCGGTATGCAGACTCTGGATCAATGTCTTAAAGAATTGCTTGCGAAGGGAATGATTTCCCGCGAAGAGGCGAAGATGAAGGCGAAGATGCCGGACTCTTTCTAGTTCACGCTGCTTAGTCTCGTTGGCTGGCAGCGAATTCCGAGAACCAATTTTCAAGAATAATCTGAGCCGCTACATCATCGATAGCGGCTCTTTTTTTTGTGCCACGGTTCTCCTCCAATACCTGTTCGGCGGCCTCGATGGAGGACAGGCGCTCGTCCATGCCGTAGCTGGGTTTATTGAAACGACCATTCAGTCGATTCGCAAATTTCACCGCTCTAACCATAAGCTCACTCTCGCTGCCATCGAGGTTGTAGGGAATACCTACGACAAAAATACTAGGTTTCCATTCGGCGATTAGATTTTCAATCTGCGTCCAATCCGGAATGCCATCTCTGGCCTTTAACACGCAGACAGCGCGTGCTGTGCCTGTAAGGCTCTGGCCGAAAGCTACGCCAATACGCTGCGTTCCATAGTCAAATCCGAGAGCGGAGATTGGTTCGCGGTTCTTGGGGAAGCTATCAATATTCACTGGAGGTTCCGCTTCAAGAATGACCCGCTTCCGGCGAAAGCTGTCCAAGTTCAACACCTAGAATAGCTGCTGCTTGCTGTGCCTTGTTCTCAAAGTCGTCAGAGAATATCAGCTGGGGATTGGCGGGCACTGTTAGCCAGGCATTCGCAGCGATTTCTTGCTCCAGCTGGCCTGCATCCCATCCCGCGCAGCCTAGAGCGACTACATAGTTATCTGGCCCATCGCCACGTGCGATGTCTTCGAGTATAGACTTCGATGTACAAATACTAATGCCATCTGCCACCGAGATGGATGATTCCCATCTCTTTTGAGCGTCGTGGATTATGAAACCCTTGTCGCGCTCTACGGGCCCGCCGGCAAGAACGGGCATCTTCCTAAAAGATCCTTCCTCGAGGGTGCACTCGATGCCTAGCTCGCTGAACATGTCCGTCACGCGGGCCTGTAAAGGTTTGTTGATAACGATACCGAGGGCACCCTCGTCGTTGTGTTTCCACATATACGTTACGGTATGGACAAAAA